>NZ_CACSJY010000005.1:0-171020 GCF_902706155.1 Pseudomonas sp. 18058 | reverse complement strand
CGAAGGCGGTGTGTCAGATACATTGATGTTTGCTGATACGACGCCTTCGCGAGCAAGCCCGCTCCCACAGGGGTTAGGCGTTGAGCGGAAATCCGGGCAAAAAAATGCCGCCCGTTTGAGCGGCACTTCACACAAGTGTTAGCAGACGATTACCGCTGAAGATCAAAAGATCGCAGCCTTCGGCAGCTCCTACTTTGGAATGCATTTCCCTGTAGGAGCTGCCGCAGGCTGCGATCTTTTGTTTTTGAGTTACTCGGAAGCCACGGCGTTTTTCGCCAGAATCGCATTCGCCAGTTCCATGTCCGTGGCCTGCAGGCCCGGGTTGTCGGCGCGTACTTTCTGCATCGCGGCTTCCAGGTATGGCCCGCGAATGCCGCCGTCGCTGGCGACGAAGCTGCCGGCATCGTCCTGGGCGGCGATGATCAGCTTGTGATCCTTGAAGGTCAGGTAGGTCGAACCGGTGGTTGCACCGGACGAAATGACGTTACGCCAAAAGCTGTCCGCCATGGCCGAACCAACGGGAAGGGACAGCAGGGCCAAGGTGGCGACAGCAAGTTTGAGACGCATGATGAGGTGACTCCTGGGGGTTAACTAGGGCGTTGGATTGCCAACCCCCGATCCAGTTCCCTGACGGGCTACTTGAGCTCACTCTGCGGCGTGACCCGCAACACTTCCTCAACCGTGGTCAGCCCCGCCGCCACCTTCTGCGCGCCGGACAGACGCAAACTGCGCATGCCTTCCTTGAACGCCTGACGTCGAATCGCTGCCAGATCGGTGTCCGGTGTGATGAACGCCTTCAGGCTGTCGCTCAGTTGCATGATTTCGTAAACCCCGGCGCGCCCGTGATAACCGGTGTCGCGGCACTCCACACAACCGATCGCCCGTTGCGCATTGCCCGGCAGCGGCGCTTGCCACGGGCGAGTCAGGGTTTGCCAGTCTTCTTCCTCCAGCGTCTGCGGTGCCTTGCAGTGCGGGCACAGAGTGCGCACCAGACGCTGGGCCATAACGCCGAGCACGGTGGCTTTAATCAGGTAATGCGGCACGCCGAGTTCGAGCAGACGGCTGATCGCGCTGGGTGCGTCGTTGGTGTGCAGGGTCGACAGCACCAAGTGCCCGGTCAGCGCCGCTTGAATCGCCATTTCGGCGGTTTCCAGATCGCGGATCTCGCCGATCATGATGATGTCCGGGTCTTGTCGCATCAGTGCACGCACCCCGGCGGCGAAGCTCAGATCGATGTTGTGCTGCACCTGCATCTGGTTGAACGCTGGCTCGACCATTTCGATCGGGTCTTCGATGGTGCAGAGGTTCACTTCCGGCGTCGCCAGTTTTTTCAGCGTGGTGTACAGCGTTGTGGTCTTGCCCGAACCTGTCGGCCCGGTGACCAGGATGATGCCGTTGGGCTGGCGGGTCATGTCCTGCCAACGCCGCAGATCGTCGGCGCTGAAACCCAGTTGATCGAAATCCTTGAGCAGCACTTCCGGATCAAAAATCCGCATGACCATTTTTTCGCCGAACGCGGTGGGCAGCGTCGACAGGCGTAACTCAACTTCGCCGCCCTCCGGGGTCTTGGTCTTGACCCGGCCGTCCTGCGGTTTGCGCTTCTCGGCGACGTTCATCCGCCCAAGGCTTTTCAGGCGACTGACGATCGCCATGGTCACCTGCGGCGGAAATTGATAGACGTTGTGCAGCACGCCGTCGATGCGAAAGCGCACGGTGCCTTGTTCCCGTCGCGGTTCGATGTGGATATCGCTGGCGCGCTGCTGAAAGGCGTACTGGAACAGCCAGTCGACGATGTTGACGATGTGCGCGTCGTTGGCGTCCGGCTCCTGATCGCTGGCGCCGAGGTTGAGCAGTTGTTCGAAGTTGCCGAGGTTGCCGCTCTGCGCATCGGCATTGCTGGCGCCGCTGACTGATTTGGCCAGCCGGAAAAACTCGACGCTGAAGCGCTGGATGTCCGCCGGGTTGGCCACCACCCGTTTGATCGGCAGTTTCAGCACGTGAGTCAGATCGGCTTCCCAGCCGGTGACGTATGGCTGGGCGCTGGCCACAGTCACCGCATCACGGTCGACCGCTACGGCGAGGATCTTGTGCCGTTGCGCGAAGGCGTAAGACATCAAGGGCGTGATCGCGGCGACGTTGATCTTCAGCGGATCGATGCGCAAATACGCCTGGCCGGCCTGCTGCGCCAGCCATAAGGTCAGGCTTTCCAGGTCGAGGTGTTTGCCTGGACGGCTGAGGTCGTCGAGTTGCTGGCTGGCGATAAATTCCAGCGGGTGCATCTGGCCATTTGCGGCGTGCCGGCGGCGCGCATTCAGCGCCTGCTCCGCCGCGTCCTGGCAAATAAAGCCTTGGGCGACCAGTTCACGCAGCACATCATTGAGTTCCAGCCAGCGGTCCTGAGTGGCGAATTGAACGGACATGCGGGCTTCCTTTTAAACGACAGTGCGCAAAAGGATAGTCGCGGCCGGGCAGACCGTTGGGCCACTACCCGACGAAGCCGTTGCCGGATTTGTCAGCCGGCCGCTTGTGCAGGCGTATCCCAAGCGTTGTCGGCGTTTTGCAGATCCACCGAGCAGACGCTGATCAGGTTACGAAGTTTTTCCGCGATCACTTGCGCGCGATGCCAACTGAGTCCGCCCATGACAATGTCGATCGACATTAGATCGTCCATGCGCTGCACGTTGACCTGTTCGGGCGTGAGGAATTGCAGGGCGAACAGATTCAGCGCCCGCACCAGCAAATCCGGCTCGGCTTCGGCGAGGATTTGATATTGCGCCAGGCAATGGGCGTTGCTGACGTTCCAGACATCGGCGCGGGTGGGCGTGGTGGTGACGGCTTCGAGGTGCGGCATGACGAGTCTCCAAATTCTCTGGAGGAATTTTTACATTCGGTGCGGGGTATTTCTTGGCTATGATCGGCGTTATTGATGATTGATCGATTGGATCAATTCGTAGAGTGCGTTATTTGAGGTTTTTTTATGCACAGCGAACTGGACAGCTACGACCGCAAGATTCTCGCCCTGCTGCAAGAGGACGCTTCACTGTCCAGCGCGCAGATCGCCGAGCAGGTCGGCCTCTCGCAATCGCCGTGCTGGCGGCGGATTCAGCGGATGAAGGAGGAGGGCATCATTCGTGGCCAGGTGACCTTGCTTGATCGCAAGAAGATTGGCCTGAACACGCAGATCTTCGCCGAGATCAAACTCAACGCGCACGGGCGTTCGAACTTCACCGAATTCACCGAGGCGATTCGCGGTTTTCCGGAGGTGCTGGAGTGTTATGTACTGATGGGCGCGGTGGATTTTTTGTTGCGGATCGTCGCGGCGGACATTGAGGCGTATGAGCGGTTCTTCTTCGAGAAGTTGTCGCTGGTGCCGGGGATCCAGGAAGTGAATTCGATTGTGGCGCTGTCGGAGATCAAATCGACAACAAGCCTGCCGGTTTGAGCATGATCGTTCCCACGCTCTGCGTGGGAATGCAGCCCGGGACACTCCGCGTCCCAAAGCGGACGCAGAGCGTCCATTGAAGCATTCCCACGCAGAGCGTGGGAACGATCATCACAGGGGTGTTACATGCGCAGCAGCATTTTCCACGCACGATTCTGGTAAACCGCAATCGCCTGCTGCTTGCGCGCATCGAGCAGTTCGTCAGTGATCGTCGGCTCGTTGGCCAGTTGTGCCAGTTTGTTCAGTTCGCCGTACAGGCGATCCATTTCCGGGATCTCCAGCACGTTGCGTGCGTGGTGCAGCCAGACCTGAATACGCTCGATACGCGGCAGTTGTTCAGCCAGATCTTCCGGCTGCTGCTGATAACGCTGCAATTGCAGGGCCGTCGCTTCTTCACCCAAGGTACGCGGCAGCCAGCTGTGCAATTGCGCGCCGCCCTGACGATTGCCACGCACGTTACGCTCGGCGGTCCAGGTACGGGCCAGCAACCAGCGCGAAGTGTTCAGCGAGAACAGGCCCCAACGCGGGTCTTCGAGTTCTTCGAGGAACTGCTCCGGCGCGGCTTTGCGTACGTCTTCGTCCTCGATACCGGCCTGCACCAGCGGGCGCCAGTCTTCCAGCAACGCATCCAGCGCAACGCGCAAGTCGTGAGTCGACTGACGCGGCGCGGCCTGGCCGAGGCTGCTGAGCAGGGCGCGCATTTCCGCGAGGTTCTCGACCCAGTCGAGCAACAGGCGCCAATGGCCGTTGAAACGGTACTGTTCAGCCAGACGCTGGCTGCTGCCGAGCAAGTGCCAGCTCAGCGCGGCAAAAGCGTCGTCGAGCTGGGTTTCCGGGGTCAGCTCTGGCGCTGGCAGGCTCAGCGAGTAGCTGTTGGCGTCGTACAGACGATAACCGCGCTCAGCCTTGCTGATGTCGCACGGCATCAGCGCGAGGGTAGCGGCCAGTTCAGCGGCCAGTTCCAGCAGCGCAGCAGGCTCGCCTTCGCGCAGTTCCAGTTCCAGCTCGCAGATTTCTTCTTTCTGCTTGCCGACTACAACGTGACCGAGATCCAGCGCGGCTTCGATAACCACTTTGCTCTTGCCACGGCCCCAGGCGATTTCGGCGCGTTCGCGGACGAAATCGGTGGTGAAGATCGGCTTGAGGGTTTTCTTGTCCAGCTCGGCCAGCGACTCGGGCCAGCATTCGCCGTCGAGTTTCTTCACGTCGAGTTTGGCTTTCGGCAACTTCCAGTCGTATTCATTACGCTCGGACAGGCCGGCGACGCTCTGGCCACGGGTCTTGAGGGTCTGAATCACTTCGTCACCGTCCTTGCGCAGGCGCAGGGCAACTTTGGCCTGAGCCAGATCGCGCTCGGGGGTGTCGAAGTACTGGTTCATCAACTCACGGCGTTCCCAGCCACTTTTGTTGCGTTTTTTCAGTAACGGGTGCTCGCGCAGGGCGGCGAGGGTTTCGCGGCTGACGCGGAGTTTGATTTCGGTTTCTTTCTGCATGGCCGGAAAATCCAGGATCGGGAGCGCAGCCGGGGAATATGTGGCTGCCAAGGCCGTGCAGTGTACAGGACTGATTCGTCCTACGCCCTGCGGCGGTTTATTCCTGACGCCGGATGGTTCTATGATGGACTTCAAATCGGGAGTTGGAGTCAGCGATGCCTTTGCCGTCCATGCAAGACCAGTTCGCGGCGCTGATCGCCGCGCCGTCGGTCAGCTGTACCCAACCGAACCTTGATCAGTCCAACCGCGCGGTGATCGATTTGCTCGCCGGCTGGCTGGGTGATCTGGGTTTCAGCTGCGATATTCAGCAAGTCAGCCCCGGCAAATTCAACCTGCTCGCCAGTTTCGGCAGCGGCCCCGGCGGGCTGGTGCTGGCCGGGCACAGCGACACGGTGCCGTACGACGATGCGTTGTGGCAGACCGATCCGCTGAAATTGACCGAAGTCGATGGCCGCTGGGTCGGCCTCGGCAGTTGCGACATGAAGGGCTTTTTCGCGCTGATCATCGAAGCGGTGTTGCCGCTGCTCGATCAGCCGTTCAAGCAACCGCTGTTGATCCTCGCCACCTGCGATGAAGAAAGCTCAATGTCCGGCGCCCGCGCGCTGGCCGAGGCCGGGCGTCCGCTGGGGCGTGCGGCGGTGATTGGCGAGCCGACCGGGCTCAAGCCGATTCGCATGCACAAAGGCATCATGATGGAGCGCATCGACATTCTCGGGCAGAGCGGCCATTCGTCGGATCCGCGCCTGGGCCACAGCGCCCTTGAGGCGATGCACGATGCGATCGGCGAACTGCGCGGCCTGCGCCTGTTGTGGCAGCGTGAATTCAACAACCCGCAGTTCAGTGTGCCGCAACCGACGATGAACTTCGGTTGCATTCATGGCGGCGATAATCCCAACCGGATTTGCGGCCAGTGTTCGCTGGAGTTCGATCTGCGACCGCTGCCGGGCATGGATCCGAAAGTCCTGCGCGCGGAGATTCTGCGCAAGCTCAACCCGGTGGCCGAGCGGCATCAGGTGAAGATCGATTACCAACCGCTGTTCCCGGAAGTGCCGCCGTTCGAGCAGGATGCAGACGCCGAATTGGTGCGCATCGCCGAAAAGCTCACCGGTCATAGCGCCGAAGCAGTAGCGTTCGGCACCGAAGCGCCTTATCTTCAGCGCCTCGGCTGCGAAACCATCGTCCTCGGCCCCGGCGACATTGCCTGCGCGCATCAGCCCGGCGAGTACCTTGAAATGTCACGTTTGCAGCCTACCGTGCATCTATTACGGCAACTGATTGAACATTACTGCCTGACCCCGGACAAACCCTGAACCCGTAGGAGCAGAGCTTGCTCGCGAAAGCGGACTCACATTCAACAGCTGTGTAGCCAGTTGAAACGCGTTCGCGAGCAAGCTTTGCTCCTACAGGATTTGTGTGATGAGCGGGCAAGTCGTAAATTGCCAGCACCCCAACCCGTATTCATGAGGAGAGCGCGCGTGTCGCCAAGCCTGTTCCGACGATAACCATCAGCCCGCTGTGCGTTTTCCGTTTCGCCCTTTTTCCGGCTGCTATTTATTACAGGCCCAGGTTCATGCCCGAATACGTTAATTGGCTTCGTCACGCGTCCCCTTACATCAATGCCCACCGCGACTGCACCTTCGTCGTCATGCTGCCCGGCGACGGCGTGGAGCATCCGAATTTCGGCAACATCGTCCACGACCTGGTCTTGCTGCACAGCCTTGGCGTGCGACTGGTGCTGGTGCACGGTTCGCGCCCGCAGATTGAAACCCGCCTCGCCGCGCGCGGCCTGACCCCGCATTACCATCACGGCATGCGCATCACCGATGCCGCGACGCTGGAGTGTGTGATCGACGCGGTCGGTCAGTTACGCATTGCCATTGAAGCGCGGCTGTCGATGGACATGGCCTCGTCGCCGATGCAGGGCTCGCGTCTGCGCGTGGCCAGCGGCAACCTTGTGACCGCGCGGCCGATCGGCGTGCTGGAAGGCGTCGACTATCACCACACCGGCGAAGTACGCCGGGTCGACCGTAAGGGCATCAATCGCCTGCTCGATGAGCGTTCGATCGTGCTGCTGTCGCCGCTGGGCTACTCGCCGACCGGTGAAATCTTCAACCTCGCCTGCGAAGACGTCGCTACCCGCGCCGCCATTGATCTGGGTGCCGATAAGCTGCTGCTGTTCGGCGCTGACCTCGGCCTGATCGACGAAAACGGCAAACTGGTGCGCGAACTGCGCCCGCAACAAGTGCCGGCACATTTGCAGCGTCTGGGCAGCAACTATCAGGCGGAACTGCTCGATGCCGCTGCCGAAGCGTGCCGTGGCGGTGTCGCGCGTAGCCATATCGTCAGTTACGTCGAAGACGGTGCGCTGCTGACCGAACTGTTTACCCGTGACGGTGGCGGTACGCTGGTCGCGCAAGAGCAATTCGAATTGGTGCGCGAAGCGGCGATTGAAGACGTCGGCGGTTTGCTCGACTTGATCAGTCCGCTGGAAGAGCAGGGTATTCTGGTGCGTCGTTCGCGCGAAGTGCTGGAGCGCGAAATCGAGCAGTTCAGCGTGGTCGAACGTGAAGGGATGATCATCGCCTGTGCGGCGCTGTATCAGATTGCCGAATCGGACGCCGGTGAACTGGCGTGCCTGGCAGTGAACCCGGAATATCGCCACGGTCGTCGCGGCGATGAGCTGCTGGAGCGCATCGAGACACGTGCGCGGGCGCAGGGCTTGAAAACGTTGTTCGTACTTACCACGCGCACCGCGCACTGGTTCCGCGAACGTGGCTTCGAGCCAAGCAGCGTTGAGCGCCTGCCAGCGGCACGGGCGTCGCTGTACAACTACCAGCGCAACTCGAAGATCTTTGAAAAAACCCTCTGACCCGGTTCATCGATCGTTCCCACGCTCTGCGTGGGAATGCCTCAACGGACGCTCCGCGTTCGCTTTTGATGGGACGCGGAGCGTCCCGAGATGCATTCCCACGCGGAGCGTGGGAACGATCAATTACTCGGTGATGAACTTCGCGCTCACGTACGGCGAATAATCCGGCAGCACCGTCTCAACTTTGCCCTGTTCCTTCAAAAACTTCGCCGTCTCACCAATCGCCTTCGCCGTGCCGCCGTCCAGCAGCGCCGTGGTTTGTTGTGCCTTGGCATCCGGGAATGCGGAACCGGCGAGCAATTCCGGCACGTCGGCGGCATTGGCACCGGTCAGTTTGGCGATTTTCTGTACAGGCACCGAGTCAGCCGTCCAGCTGTCTTTGTGCGCCGCGTAATCAGCAAACGAGTCCAGCGTGACCTTGGCAAACTTGGCCACGACGTCCGGGTGCTTCTCGGCAAAGTCCTTGCGCGCCACCCACACTTCAAAGGTCGGCGCGCCCCACTGGCCAACTTGCGCAGCATCGGTCAACGTCTTGCCGGTCTTGCGGATTTCACCCAGCGCCGGCGACCAGACAAACGCGCCATCAATATCGCCACGCTTCCACGCCGCGGCGATTTCTGCCGGTTGCAGGTTCACCACTTTGACTTTCGAAGCGTCCAGACCCCAATGCTTCAGCGCACCGAGTAGGCTGTAATGCGAGGTGGAAACGAAGGGTGTGGCGATGGTCTTGCCGACCAGATCCTGCGGGGTATTGATGCCGCTGCCATTGCGCACCACCAGTGCTTCGGCGGCGTTGATCTGTGCCGAAACGATGAATGCGACGATCGGCAGATTACGCGAGGCCGCCGCCGCTAAAGGGCTGGAACCGAGATTGCCGATCTGCACGTCGCCCGAAGCAATGGCTGTCACAACTTCCGGGCCGCTGTTGAAGCGACGCCAGTCGATCTTCTCGCCGATGGTTTTCTCGTAGACACCGTCAGCCTGCGGGACTTTGCTCGGATCGATACCGGTTTGGTAGCCAACGGTGAGGTTGGCTGCCTGTGCGGAAAAAGAAAATATTGCCGATACACAAACTGTAACAAATTGACTCGATAGTGCGCGTTTGGCCATGATGGCGTCGCCTTTTGGATAGGGTTTGACGTGATTTGAATGCGCCAAAGCTAATCGATCTAAAAAAAGGCTAACAAATACCATTTAGGAATGAGCTTAGTAGCCGATATCCTGTATCCCGCTGCAGGTGGCCATTAATGGGCCATATACTCGAATGGTATTAAAAAGAATGAAATAATTCTTTTTGGGGTTATCAGGAAATCAGTACTGTGCAGGGACCAAATCACTGCGATTAGACCTTGGTCGTAGACACACGAGGTTACGATTGACTTGTCAGTCACGGTCTGGCGCTAATCGCGCATCTTAGGATCCAGGGCATCAGACCCCGGGCCAGGAACACAAAAATTAGAAACGAGAGGAGCTATACATGAACAAGTCCACCTTGGCCCTGGCTGTGGCCGTAGGGGTTATGGCGCAGCAGGCAGGCGCCGCCGGTTTCATCGAAGACAGCAAGGCCACACTGGGGCTGCGTAACTTCTACATCAATACCGATAACCGTGACTCCGGCACCAAAGCCGCTGGCGCTCAGAGCAAGAACGAAGAATGGGGCCAAGGCTTCGATCTGCGTTTCATCTCCGGTTACACCCAAGGCACCGTCGGCTTCGGTATCGACGCCATCGGCCTGCTGGGCATCAAGCTGGATTCGGGCGGCGGCACTAACGGCGCTACTGCTACCTCTTACGGCGGCACTGTGTTCCCGAGCAAGTCCAACGGCGAAGCGGTTGATAACTACTCGAGCCTGGGCCTGACTGCCAAAGCCAAGATCTCCCAGACCGAACTGAAATTGGGCACCCTGCAGCCAAAACTGCCGGTCATCGTGACCAACGACGGTCGTCTGCTGCCACAAACCTGGCAGGGTGGCCAGATCACTTCCGGCGACATCAAAGACCTGACCCTGGTCGGTGGTCAGATCGAAGCCGTGAAAGGTCGTAACTCCAGCAACAACGAGCAACTGTCGATTGGTGGCGCTAACAGCCCAACCATCACCGGTCGCGACAGCAACAAGTTCATCTACGCCGGTGGTGACTACAAAATCACCAAAGACCTGACTGCCCAGTACTACTACGGCAACCTGGAAGATTTCTACAAGCAACACTTCCTGGGTCTGGTTCACAACTGGGCAATCGGCCCGGGCGTGTTGAAGTCCGATCTGCGTTACTTCAACAGCTCTGATGACGGCGCCAACGGCGACACGCCTGCTTACTACAGCACCGGTAGCTACGCTGGTTTCGCCAACGGTCGCGGTAAAGTCGACAACAACCTGTACAGCGGCTTGTTCCTGTACACCGTTGCCGGTCACACCTTCGGTGGTGGCTATCAGGTCAGCAACGGCAGCAGCGACTTCCCTTGGCTGAACCAGGGCGACGGTTCGTCGAACTACACCATCACCGACATGCAAATCCAGAAGTTCGGCCGTGCCGGCGAGCGTACCTGGCAAGCGCGCTACTCCTATGACTTCGCCAAAGTGGGCGTGCCTGGCTTGACCGCTGGCATGGTTTACCTGCGTGGCGACAACATCGATACCTACAACGCCGGTCGCGTTCAAACCTCGAACGGCGCTTCCGAGTGGGAACGCGATTTGACCGTAGCGTACGTGATCCCGGAAGGCCCGTTGAAGAACGTGGGCTTCATGTGGAAAAACGCTTCGTGGCGCAACGACATCGCCGGTCAGCGCGACCAGGACGAAAACCGTCTGATCCTCAGCTACTCGCTGCCGCTGCTGTAATAGCGTTTTCAAGTATCTGACGTAAAAAAAGCCCCGTCCGGCATCGCGCCGGACGGGGCTTTTGCGTTTTCGAGTCAGGCCCACCCCCGTAAGCCCTCCCCGAATTTCCCTCTTTACTGCAACTCAAGGCCTTCTCGAACCTTGCGACCGATGTTCGTCGGGATGCCGTTCAGCGTCCAGTGAACAGATGTTTAATATTCACTTATGATCTAGATATCTGATTATTTATTCTTTTTCATGATGGCAAATCCCGAGCTACAGTTGAGGTCGCCAACAACTCATCAGGAGCAGCACCATGAGCCTCAGACTCGGCGACATCGCCCCCGACTTCGAACAGGATTCCAGTGCCGGCAAGATTCGTTTTCACGAGTGGCTGGGCAATAGCTGGGGCGTGCTGTTCTCCCACCCGGCGGACTTCACCCCGGTGTGCACCACCGAGCTGGGTTTCACCGCCAAACTCAAAGATGAATTCAGCAAGCGCGGCGTCAAAGCCATCGCGCTGTCGGTCGACCCGGTGGATTCGCACCACAAGTGGATCGAAGACATCAACGAAACCCAGAACACCCTCGTCAACTTTCCGATCCTGGCCGATGCCGATCGCAAGGTTTCCGATCTGTACGATCTGATCCACCCGAACGCCAACGACACGCTGACCGTACGTTCGCTGTTCGTGATCGATCCGAACAAAAAGATTCGCCTGACCATCACCTACCCGGCGAGCACCGGGCGCAACTTCCACGAGATTCTGCGGGTGATCGATTCGCTGCAACTCACCGACAACTACAAAGTGGCCACGCCGGCCAACTGGCAGGACGGTGATGAGGTGGTGATCGTGCCTTCGTTGAAGGACGAGGAAGAGATCAAGCAGCGTTTTCCCAAGGGCTATCGCGCCGTGAAGCCTTACCTGCGCCTGACGCCACAGCCGAATCGTTAAGATCAAAAGATCGCAGCCTGCGGCAGCTCCTACAGGAGTACGCCGCTTCCTGTAGGAGCTGCCGAAGGCTGCGATCTTTTCGAGGCATCCACAAAGCAGGGGATTTCAGGCCGTTTCGACGGCCTTTTTTTTCGCCTGAAACAAAGCAATCCGCATATCTCCAAAACGCATAACCAAATGAATAAATATGATTTATGGATATATAAATCAGCTGGTAAGGTCACTCCCATCGAAGCGAGATCGCAACCCGCGAATCGCCTGTAATGCTTAAGGAATCGTCTCAATGCTGGTTGTCTCACTCGGTGGCAGTCCCAGCCTGCGCTCCCGTTCCGGGGTGCTGCTGGAGCGCTCGCAACGTTGGTTGCAGCAGCAAGGCGTGGAAGTGGTGAGTTATCAGATTCGGGATTTCCCGGCCGAAGATTTGCTCCACGCCCGCTTCGACAGCCCGAAGGTGCTCGACCTGCTGCAACAGATTGAAAACGCCGACGGGCTGTTGATCGCCACGCCGGTGTACAAGGCTTCGTTTTCCGGCGCGTTGAAGACGCTGCTGGATCTGCTCCCAGAGCGCGCCCTGAATCACAAGATTGTCTTGCCGATGGCCACGGGCGGCAGCATCGCCCACATGCTGGTGGTCGATTACGCCCTCAAGCCTGTGTTGTCGGCGCTGAAAGCCCAGGAAATGCTTCAGGGGATTTTCGCCGAGGACAGCCAGATCGCTTACGGCGAAGGCAGTGCCGCCGCGCAACTGGCCCCGGCGCTGGAGCAGCGTCTGCATGAAGCGCTCGATCAGTTTGTCGGCGCCATGGCCCGCCGCCCGAAACCGCTGGAACCGGGCCTGTTGAACGAACGTTTGTTGAGTGCTCGCTGGAGCATTTAAGCCTCACCCGCATTTGATGTACTTCACCTTACTCAGCCGCTAACGGCCAAGCAGGTGCAGCCAAAACCCAACAGCAAAAAGGAGAGCGCTATGCGCACTGTATTTTTGCGTCGTGGTCTGGTCGCTCTGTTTGCTGCGGCTGTCACCTTCGGCGCCATCACTCAAGCTCAAGCCGAGACTCTTCGGATCGGTTATCAGAAGTACGGCACGCTGGTGCTGCTCAAAGCCAAAGGCACGTTGGAAAAACGTCTGGCCGCCCAAGGCGTCGACGTGCAATGGACAGAATTTCCCGGCGGCCCGCAGCTGCTGGAAGGCCTGAACGTCGGCTCGATCGACTTCGGTGTCACTGGCGAAACTCCACCGGTGTTCGCTCAGGCCGCTGGCGCTGATCTGCTCTACGTTGCCTACGAACCGCCAGCGCCCAACAGCGAAGCGATCCTTGTGCCGAAAGACTCGCCGATCAAATCGGTGGCCGATCTCAAGGGCAAGAAAGTCGTGCTGAACAAAGGCTCCAACGTCCACTACCTACTGGTGCGTGCGCTGGAAGATGCCGGTCTCAAGTACACCGACATTCAAACCGTATTCCTGCCGCCGGCCGACGCCCGCGCTGCGTTCGAACGTGGCAGCGTCGATGCTTGGGTCATCTGGGATCCGTACCAGGCTGCCGCCGAGAAACAACTGCAGGCGCACACCCTGCGTGACGGCAAAGGCATCGTCGACAACCACCAGTTCTATCTCGCCACCAAGCCTTACGCACAGAAAAATCCTGAGGTGATCAAAGCCCTCGTTGAGGAAGTGCGCGCCGTCGGCGAGTGGTCGAAAGCCAACCCTGAAGACGTGACCCAGCAAGTCGCGCCACTGCTCGGCCTGCCGGCGGACATCACCCTGACCTCGGTGAAACGCCAGGGCTACGGCGCACTGTTCCTGACCCCGGAAGTGGTCGCTGCGCAGCAAAAAATCGCTGACACGTTCTACCAGCTCAAGCTGATTCCGAAGCCGCTGAGCATCAAGGATGTGATCTGGACACCACCGGCCGCTGTGGCCAAAGCGCTGTAATTCGAATCCCCAAGGAGACCACTCCATGAGCCTCAATATCTTCTGGTTCCTGCCTACCCACGGTGACGGCCATTACCTTGGCACCGCCGAAGGCGCTCGCGCCGTCGACCACGGTTATCTGCAACAGGTCGCGCAAGCGGCGGATCGTCTGGGTTTCGGCGGCGTGCTGATTCCGACCGGCCGCTCTTGCGAAGACTCGTGGCTGGTGGCGGCGTCGCTGATTCCGGTGACCCAGCGCCTGAAATTCCTCGTTGCTCTGCGCCCCGGGATCATTTCCCCGACGGTCGCGGCGCGGCAGGCAGCCACGCTGGATCGTCTGTCCGGCGGCCGTGCGCTGTTCAACCTGGTAACCGGCGGTGACCCAGAAGAATTGGCTGGCGACGGTCTGTTCCTCAGCCACGAAGAACGCTATCAAGCTTCGGTGGAATTCACCCGCATCTGGCGCCGAGTGCTGGAAGGCGAAACCGTTGATTACGACGGCGAGCACATCAGCGTGAAAGGCGCGAAGTTGCTCTATCCGCCGATCCAGCAACCACGTCCGCCGCTGTACTTCGGTGGCTCGTCGGAAGCGGCGCAGGACTTGGCCGCCGAACAAGTGGAAATGGTGCTGACCTGGGGCGAGCCGCCAGCAGCCGTCGCCGAGAAGATCGCCCAAGTCCGCGCCAAAGCCGCCAAACTCGGCCGCACCGTGCGCTTCGGCATTCGTCTGCACGTGATCGTTCGTGAAACCAACGCAGAAGCGTGGCAAGCGGCGGATCGGCTGATCTCGCATCTGGACGACGACACCATCGCTCGTGCTCAAGCTTCGCTGGCGCGTTTCGATTCGGTTGGCCAGCAACGCATGGCCGCCCTGCACGGTGGCAGCCGCGACAACCTCGAAGTCAGCCCGAACCTTTGGGCCGGCGTCGGTCTGGTGCGCGGCGGTGCCGGTACGGCGCTGGTCGGCGATGGCCCGACTGTGGCCGCTCGCGTGAAGGAGTACGCGGATCTGGGCATCGACACCTTTATCTTCTCCGGTTATCCACACCTTGAAGAGTCGTATCGCGTTGCTGAACTGTTGTTCCCGCACCTCGATATCGAGCGTCCGGAACTGCCGAAAAGTGCCGGTTACGTCAGTCCGTTCGGCGAGATGGTCGCCAACGACATTCTTCCCAAAGCCGCGTCGCAGAGCTGAGGCGCGCCATGAAGAAAATCATCCACAGCCTCGCGCCTTGGGCGCTGCCGGTATTGCTGCTGGCGGTGTGGCAGTTGTCGGTGTCGGCGGGCTGGTTGTCGACACGGATTCTGCCGGCACCGGTGGCGGTGATCGAAGCCGGCGTGAGCCTGGTGCGCAGCGGCGAAATCTGGACGCACCTGGCGATCAGTGGCTGGCGTGCGGCGCTGGGTTTCACCATCGGCGGCAGCATCGGTCTGGTCTTGGGCTTTATCACTGGCCTGTCGAAATGGGGCGAACGCCTGCTCGACAGCTCGGTGCAGATGATCCGCAACGTGCCGCACCTGGCGCTGATTCCGCTGGTGATCCTGTGGTTCTGCATCGACGAGTCGGCGAAGATTTTTCTGGTGGCGTTGGGCACGTTGTTCCCGATCTACCTCAACACTTATCACGGCATCCGTAACGTCGATCCGGCGCTGGTGGAGATGGCGCGCAGTTATGGCTTGAGCGGTTTCAGCCTGTTCTGGCAGGTGATTCTGCCGGGCGCGCTGCCTGCGATTCTGGTCGGTGTGCGCTTCGCCCTGGGCTTTATGTGGCTGACGCTGATCGTCGCCGAAACCATTTCCGCCAGCTCCGGCATCGGCTATCTGGCGATGAACGCCCGCGAGTTTTTGCAGACCGACGTGGTGGTGCTGGCGATCCTGCTTTACGCCGTGCTCGGCAAACTTGCCGACCTTGCCGCCCGTGGACTTGAACGTGTGTGGTTGCGCTGGCATCCGGCGTATCAGGTTGCCAAAGGAGGTGCAGCATGACCGCTCAACAACCTCCACGCCTGCTGCGCGGGATTCCGCTGGCGGTGCGCAACCTGCAGAAAACCTTCGGCGCGCGGCAGGTGCTGCGTGACATCGATCTGCACATTCCGGCAGGGCAATTCGTCGCTGTGGTCGGGCGCAGTGGCTGCGGCAAAAGTACTTTGCTGCGCTTGCTCGCCGGCCTCGATCAACCAACGGGCGGTGACTTGCTCGCCGGTTCTGCGCCGCTCAGCGATGCGCGGGAAGACACCCGATTGATGTTCCAGGAAGCGCGTCTGCTGCCGTGGAAAAAGATCATCGACAACGTTGGGCTCGGCCTTAAAGGCAACTGGCGTCCGCAGGCATTGGATGCGCTGGAAGCGGTGGGTCTGGCGGATCGTGCCAATGAGTGGCCGGCGGCTTTGTCCGGTGGGCAGAAGCAGCGCGTCGCACTGGCCCGGGCGCTGATCCATCAGCCGCGCCTGCTGTTGCTCGACGAACCGCTCGGCGCACTGGACGCGCTGACCCGCATTGAAATGCAGCAACTGATCGAACGTCTCTGGCAGCAACACGGCTTCACGGTGTTGCTGGTGACCCACGACGTCAGCGAAGCGGTGGCGATTGCCGACCGGGTGATTCTGATCGAGGACGGCGAAGTCGGCCTTGACCTGCACGTCGAACTGCCGCGCCCACGGGTACGCGGTTCGCACCGACTGGCCGCGCTGGAAACCGAAGTGCTCAACCGAGTTTTGTCCCTGCCCGGCGAACCGCCGGCGCCGGAACCTGTTTCACCACTGCCTACGCAATTGCGTTGGGCGCAATAACTCAAGTTTTATCAACGACAGGAATCAATGCCATGACTATTAAAGCCATCAACGTGCGCAACCAGTTCAAAGGCTCGATCAAGGAAATCGTCCTCGGCGACGTGCTGTCGGAAATCGACGTGCAAACCGCTTCGGGCATCGTCACTTCGGTGATCACCACGCGTTCGGTCAAGGAGCTGGAACTGGTGGTGGGCAGCGAAGTGATCGCCTTTGTGAAATCCACCGAGGTGTCGATCGCCAAGTTGTAAGCCAGTGAGTAAAAAACAACCCCGAACGGCGTGAGCCCTTCGGGGTTTTTTGTGATCGTTCCCACGCTCCGCGTGGGAATGCCTCTAGGGACGCTCCGCGTCCAGTGACGCGGAGCGTCACGGGCTGCATTCCCACGCAGAGCGTGGGAACGATCATGGCTCAGCGCTTGGGCAGATACGGCGGCAAATACAGCCCGATATAGGCATCAAACACGCGCATCCCTTCCTCGGCCATGCGCGGCGTGATCTGCCCATGCTGCTGCACCGAGCGCGCATACACCCGGTCACCCAACTCCATCGCCAAGGCAAACACATCAACATCCTCCGGCAGCCTCGGCAACTCGAAGTGGTGATTGAACAGCTTGTGCATCAGGTCGCCCAGTTCGATGTCGTGCTGCCGGTCAGCCTGGGTCACTTCGGTCAAACCGTGCTGAGCGAGAATCAACTGGCGTGCGGCGGCGTCTTCGTCGTAGATCTCCAGCATCCGTTGCTCGACCAACCGCGACAGATCGCGCCAGTCGCGCAGCGCTTCGTGATCGATCGGCGCTTGCAGGCAGGCGCGAAATGCCGCGTGCACATCCGCCGTCAGCGCTTCGAGCAAGGCCGGTACGCTGGCGAAAAAGTGGTACACGGAGGAGGGCGGAATCTGCGCGCGCTCGGCGACGCTGTAGATCGACAGACTCGCCACGCCCTCGGCAGCCAGCAGCGTGCGCGCGGCGTCGAGTATCGAATCGATGCGCGCCTGACTGCGGGCACGGGGTTTGCGAACGGGGGCGGGACGCGTCATGAAAGTCTCCTGCGGGGCAGCGGGCATTGTACGAGCCGGGTTCCGTGTTGTCTGCCAGTACCCTGTGGCGAGGGGATTTATCCCCGATGGGTTGCGAAGCAGCCCCAAAGCCATCCCACTCGGTGTGTCAGGAGTATCCGGCTCTCAGGGTTTACGACTGCTGCGCAGCCGATCGGGGATAAATCCCCTCGCCACAGGGTTTGTGTTCGGCCATAAAAAAACGCCGTAGGCTGAATCAGCCGACGGCGTTCTTTTTGGCGCTACAACCGCTTAAACGGTATGCAGATACCAGTTGTACTCAAGGTCGGAGATGGAGTGTTCGAACTCCTCCAGCTCGCTTTCCTTGCAGGCGACGAAGATATCGATGTACTTCGGATCGATGTACTTGGCCATCACCTCGCTGTCGTCCAGCTCGCGCAGGGCAT
This sequence comes from Pseudomonas sp. 18058, assembly GCF_902706155.1. Lineage (NCBI taxonomy): Bacteria > Pseudomonadati > Pseudomonadota > Gammaproteobacteria > Pseudomonadales > Pseudomonadaceae > Pseudomonas > Pseudomonas sp. 18058. The sequence goes on along the minus strand of NZ_CACSJY010000005.1, from coordinate 153,285 downwards.
CGCGCAAGTTGTTCGGCAGGCTTTGTTCGTTCTGCTCGTAGCTGTTGCCTTCGACAGGCGCGCCCGGCTCGATCTTGTTGGTCAGACCGTGGTGCACGCCGGCCAGTACCGAAGCCATCAGCAGGTACGGGTTGGCGTCGGCGCCGGCCACGCGGTGTTCGATACGTACGGCATCGGACGAGCCGGTCGGTACGCGAATCGCCACGGTGCGGTTGTCCAGGCCCCAGCACGGCGAGTTCGGCACGTAGAACTGTGCGCCGAAACGACGGTAGGAGTTGACGTTCGGGCAGAGGAAAGCCATCTGCGCGGGTAGGGTCTCGAGCACACCGCCGATCGCGTGACGCAGCGCGGCGTTCTGCTCGGGATCCTCGCTGGCAAAAATGTTTTTGCCTGCTTTATCCAGAATCGAAATGTGGACGTGCAGACCATTACCGGCCTGGCCCGGGTACGGCTTGGCCATGAAGGTGGTGTCCATTTCATGGTCGTAAGCGATGTTCTTGATCAGACGCTTGAGCAGTACCGCGTAGTCGCAGGCCTTGATCGGGTCGGCGACGTGGTGCAGGTTCACTTCGAACTGCGCCGGGGCACTTTCCTTAACGATGGCGTCGGCCGGGATGCCTTGCTCTTTCGCGCCTTCCAGAATGTCCTGGAGGCAGTCGACGTATTCGTCGAGGTCGTCGATCAGGTAGACCTGAGTCGAGTGCGGACGTTTACCGGAGATCGGCGAGCGTGGCGGCTGTGGACGGCCGTTCACGTTCTCCTGGTCGATCAGGTAGAACTCGAGTTCGAATGCGGCGCAGATGGTCAGACCCAGCTCGTCAAACTTTGCAACAACTTGACGGAGCACTTCGCGCGGATCGGCGAAGAAAGGATCGCCTTCGAGTTCGTGCATGGTCATCAACAGTTGCGCGGTAGGGCGCTTCTGCCATGGCTCGTTGCACAGAGTATCGGGGATTGGATAGCAGATTCGATCGGCGTCGCCGATGTCCAGACCCAGGCCGGTGCTTTCCACCGTGGAGCCGTTGATGTCCAGAGCAAATAGAGAGGCCGGCAGGTTGATGCCTTTCTCGTAAACCTTGTGGAGACTGGTGCGTTCAATGCGCTTGCCGCGCACCACACCATTCATATCCGCAATCAGAAGGTCAACGTACAGAACCTCAGGATGTTCCTTAAGGAACGCGTTCGCTTCGTTAAGCTGAACGGCACGCGGGGGTACCGACATGATGCAACACCTTTGTTGTTAAAAATATCAATCATTGATCTTTTCTGGTTTCAGTCAACCCGAACGGCCTGCCGAAGTCAAGCGAGGCCTTTTTTGCCCTAAAAAAGCGCTGCAAGGGCATTTATGGGGCACTTTTGAGACGCCGGGACGCTTGCCACCCGCGGGCTTGAGCAGGCCGTGTTGTATTTTTTACGGGGGTGTTGTGTAAAAAAATGAACAAGGCTAAGCTCGGATCAAACCCATAACAGCAATAATACCGGGGTGATTCATGTCTCGCCTGCCGTTAATCGGCATCACCGACTGCTCGCAACAGTCCGGTCTGCATGCTTATCACATCAGTGGCGACAAATCCGTCCAACGCTCCGCCAATAAGGCGCGCAGCCTGTCGACGAGGTTCTCGTCAGCAGCAGGCAAAACGGCAGCGTCCGATATTCTGGACGTACGACAAGGCACTCTGTTTATGGCGTCCCCTTCCAATATAGATCTCTTTTACTCCCAAAGCCTGTGCCGGCTGCCAAGCCGTGCTCACGATTCTGCACGCCTGAACTGTGCACAGGAAATGCAACGCCAGCGTAAAGGGCAGGTAAGCTCCTCTTTCATTGTCTATGCGCGGTGCCTGGCGTAAGCCCGCACTGCGCACAAGCAAGCCCTTTATCGCGACGCCCCGGCGTCAAACTTTGCCTGACATAGCGTCAGGAGACTCAGCCCAGAGGCATTTATGAGTAACAACCTCGACCAGCTCACCGATTGGTTGAAAGACCACAAGATCACAGAAGTCGAATGCATGATCGCCGACTTGACCGGGATCACCCGTGGCAAGATTTCGCCGACCAACAAGTTCATCGCCGAAAAAGGCATGCGCCTGCCAGAGAGCGTTCTGTTGCAGACCGTGACCGGCGATTACGTCGAAGACGACATCTATTACGAACTGCTCGACCCGGCCGACATCGACATGATCTGCCGCCCCGACCAGAACGCCGTGTACATGGTGCCGTGGGCCATCGAGCCGACCGCACAGGTGATCCACGACACCTACGACAAGCAAGGCAACCCGATCGAGCTGTCACCGCGCAACGTGCTCAAGAAAGTCCTCAAACTCTATGCCGACAAAGGCTGGCAGCCAATCGTCGCGCCGGAGATGGAGTTCTACCTAACCAAGCGCAGCGACGACCCTGACTATCCGTTGCAGCCGCCAATCGGTCGCTCGGGCCGTCCGGAAATCGGTCGTCAGTCGTTCTCCATTGAAGCGGCGAACGAATTCGACCCGCTGTTCGAAGACGTCTACGACTGGTGCGAACTGCAAGAGCTGGATCTCGACACGCTGATCCACGAAGACGGCACGGCGCAGATGGAGATCAACTTCCGTCACGGCGACGCACTGTCGCTGGCCGACCAGATTCTGGTGTTCAAACGCACCATGCGCGAGGCCGCGCTCAAGCACGACGTCGCTGCGACCTTTATGGCCAAACCGATGACGGGCGAGCCGGGCAGTGCGATGCACTTGCACCAGAGCATCATCGACATCGAAACCGGCAAAAACGTCTTCTCTAATGAAGACGGCACCATGAGCCAGCTGTTCCTGCACCATATCGGTGGTTTGCAGAAACTGATTCCTGAGCTGTTGCCGTTGTTCGCGCCGAACGTCAACTCGTTCCGCCGCTTCCTGCCGGATACCTCGGCACCGGTGAACGTGGAATGGGGCGAAGAAAACCGCACCGTGGGTCTGCGCGTACCGGATGCCGGCCCGCAGAACCGTCGCGTCGAAAACCGCCTGCCGGGCGCCGACGCTAACCCGTACCTGGCGATTGCCGCGAGCCTGCTCTGCGGTTACATCGGCATGGTCGAAGGCCTCAACCCGAGTGCGCCAGTGGTCGGACGCGGTTATGAACGCCGTAACTTACGCCTGCCGCTGACCATCGAGGATGCACTGGAGCGTATGGAAAACAGTGCAACCATCGAGAAGTACCTGGGCAAAACTTTCATCACTGGCTACGTCGCGGTCAAGCGGGCCGAGCATGAAAACTTCAAGCGTGTGATCAGTTCGTGGGAGCGCGAGTACCTGCTCTTCGCCGTCTGATACGCCGGGCGCGGCGTGCAGACGCCGCGCCTTCACCGATAACAAGGAGAATTGGCATGACCAGCAACAACCCGCAAACCCGCGAGTGGCAAGCACTCAGCAATGATCACCACCTGGCGCCGTTCAGCGACTTCAAGCAGCTGAAAGAGAAAGGTCCGCGGATCATTACCAGCGCCAAGGGCGTGTACCTGTGGGACAGCGAGGGCAACAAGATCCTCGACGGCATGGCCGGTCTGTGGTGCGTGGCCATCGGTTACGGTCGTGATGAACTGGCCGACGCCGCTGCCAAACAGATGCGTGAACTGCCGTACTACAACCTGTTCTTCCAGACCGCGCACCCGCCGGCACTGGAACTGGCCAAGTCGATCGCCGACGTGGCGCCAGAAGGCATGAACCATGTGTTCTTCACCGGTTCCGGCTCCGAAGGCAACGACACCATGCTGCGTATGGTTCGTCACTACTGGGCAATCAAAGGCCAGCCAAACAAGAAAGTCATCATCAGCCGCAAGAACGGTTATCACGGTTCGACCGTGGCCGGCGCGAGCCTCGGTGGCATGACCTATATGCACGAACAAGGCGACCTGCCGATCCCGGGCATCGTCCACATCGCGCAGCCGTACTGGTTCGCTGAAGGTGGCGATATGTCCCCGGAAGAGTTCGGTATCTGGGCGGCCAATCAGCTGGAAGAAAAGATTCTCGAAGTCGGCGTCGACAACGTCGGTGCCTTTATTGCCGAGCCGATCCAAGGCGCCGGCGGCGTGATCATTCCGCCAGACACCTACTGGCCGCGCATCAAGGAAATTCTCGCCAAGTACGACATCTTGTTCGTGGCGGACGAAGTGATCTGCGGTTTCGGCCGTACCGGTGAGTGGTTCGGTAGCGATTTCTACGACCTCAAACCCGACATGATGACCATCGCCAAAGGCCTGACCTCCGGTTACATCCCGATGGGTGGCCTGATCGTGCGCGACACCGTGGTGGCAGTGCTCAACGAAGGCGGCGATTTCAACCACGGCTTCACCTACTCCGGTCACCCGGTGGCAGCAGCGGTGGGTCTGGAAAACATCCGCATTCTGCGCGACGAAAAAATTATCGAGAACGCGCACAACGAAACGGCACCTTATTTGCAGAAACGTCTGCGGGAACTGAACGATCACCCGTTGGTGGGTGAAGTTCGCGGCGTCGGTCTGTTGGGGGCCATTGAGCTGGTGCAGGACAAGGCCACTCGCAAGCGTTACGAAGGCAAGGGCGTCGGCATGATCTGCCGTCAGTTCTGCTTTGATAACGGCCTGATCATGCGCGCTGTCGGCGACACCATGATCATCGCGCCGCCGCTGGTGATCAGCAAAGCGGAGATCGATGAACTGGTTACAAAGGCACGTAAATGCCTGGATCTGACCCTCAGTGCATTGCAGGGCTAAGTGCTAGGCTCTGAGCGGGGGAGCCGCGGCGCTCTCGCTCAAAGCTGTCAGAAAGGCTGGTCTTTTCTTGAAAGACCGCCTCGGATCTTGCCAGACTAGCCGCGGTTCCAGTTGTCCGGGTTCGGCCGCTGAACAAAGTGGTTCAAAAAAAGAAAATTTGGAGCATTACGCATGAAGGCATTAGGCAAAAAGCTCGCTGGCAAGACTCTGCTCGCCATGTCCCTGATGGGAATCATGGCGGCTGCGGCTCAGGCGGACGACAAGGTGTTGCACGTCTACAACTGGTCGGACTACATCGCTCCGGACACCATCAAGAAGTTTGAAGACGAGTCGGGCATCAAAGTCGTTTACGACGTCTTCGACAGCAACGAAACCCTCGAAGCCAAACTGCTCGCAGGCAAGTCCGGCTACGACATCGTCGTACCGTCGAACAACTTCCTCGCCAAGCAGATCAAGGCCGGTGTTTACCAGACGCTGGACAAGTCCAAGCTGCCTAACTGGAAAAACCTCAACACTGACTTGCTCAAAGCCGTGTCGGTCAGCGACCCGGGCAACGAGCACGCTTTCCCGTACATGTGGGGCTCGATCGGTATTGGCTTCAACGCCGAGAAGGTCAAGGCTGCACTGGGTGCCGACGCACCTGTCGATTCGTGGGATCTGATCTTCAAGCCGGAAAACGCGGCCAAGCTGAAATCCTGCGGCATCAGCCTGCTCGACTCGCCAACCGAGATGATTCCGGTGGCGTTGCACTACCTGGGCCTGCCAACCGACAGCCAGAAGAAAGAAGACATCGACAAGGCTGAAGCGCTGATCATGAAGGTGCGTCCTTCGATCGCGTACTTCCACTCGTCCAAGTACATCTCCGACCTGGCCAACGGCAACATCTGCGTCGCCGTCGGTTACTCGGGTGACATCTACCAGGCCAAGTCCCGCGCGGCTGAAGCCGGTGACAAGGTGAAAGTCAGCTACAACATTCCGAAAGAAGGTGCGGGCAGCTTCTACGACATGGTCGCCATCCCTAAAGATGCCGAAAACGTCGAAGGCGCCTACAAGTTCATGACCTTCCTGCAGAAGCCGGAAATCATGGCTGAAATCACCAACGCCGTACGCTTCCCGAACGGTAACGCCGCTGCAACGCCACTGGTTGATAAAGACATCACCAGCGATCCGGGCGTTTACCCACCGGCTGACGTACTGGCCAAGCTGTACGCGATCGCCGACTTGCCGGCTGCAACTCAGCGGATCATGACCCGCAGCTGGACCAAGATCAAATCCGGTAAATAAGCCGGTTTGAAGCAATAACCGCTGGCCGTCGCCCTCGCGATGGCGGCCAGCGGATCAATTAAATGACAAAAGTTTTGCTGGAACGGTTTTTCGAGGGTAAGTTGCGCGCCGGTTTTGTTGCCGGGCAGCCATGGCTGTCATGCAGCGCGGGGCAACTTGGGCCCAACTAATTTAGAGGACCTCCACTTGCCTATTTTTTCTTCTTTGCGCAATGCCCTGCTGGCCACTGCCGGCCTGACGATTGCTGTCGGTGCCCAGGCCGCCGGTACGGTGCATATTTATAACTGGTCGGACTACATCGGCGAGACGACCCTGGCTGACTTCCAGAAAGCCACCGGGATCAAACCGGTTTACGACGTGTTCGATTCCAACGAAACCCTGGAAGGCAAACTGCTGGCCGGGCGTACCGGCTACGACGTGGTCGTGCCGTCGAACCACTTCCTCGGCAAGCAGATCAAGGCGGGCGCGTTCCAGAAGCTCGACCGCTCGCAGCTGCCGAATTATTCGAATCTCGACCCGGCGCTGCTCAAGCGTCTGGAGCAGAACGATCCGGGCAACTTGTACGCCGTGCCGTACCTGTGGGGCACCAACGGCATCGGTTACAACGTCGATAAAGTGAAGGCTGTGCTGGGTGTCGACAAGATCGATTCCTGGGGCGTTTTGTTCGAACCAGAGAACATCAAGAAGCTGCAAAGCTGCGGCGTAGCGTTCCTCGATTCGGCGGATGAAATGATGCCGACCGTGCTCAACTACATGGGCCTGAACGCCAACAGCACCAATCCCAAGGACTACGAAAAAGCCACCGCCAAGCTGCTCGCGGTGCGTCCTTACGTGACCTACTTCCACTCCTCGAAATACATCGGCGACCTGGCCAACGGCGACATCTGCGTGGCCATCGGTTTCTCCGGCGATATTTTCCAGGCGAAGAACCGCGCAGCCGAAGCCAAGAAAGGCGTGAACATCGCCTACTCGGTGCCGAAAGAGGGCGGCGCGTTGTGGTTCGACATGCTGGCGATTCCGAAGGATTCGTCGAACGTGAAGGAGGCTCACGCCTTCATCAACTATTTGCTGAAACCTGAGGTGATTGCCCAGGTCAGTGATTACGTCGGTTACGCCAACCCTAATCCGGGTTCGGACAAACTGATGGAACAGTCCATCCGTACCGATGAGTCGGTGTACCCACCGCAGGCCGTTATCGACAAGGCCTACGTGTCGACCGAGTTGCCACCGAACATTCAGCGTCTGATGACCCGCAGCTGGACCAAGGTCAAGTCGGGGATGTAAGGCACACACTATCCTGGGTTCGCCTTGCGGGGCGGACTGCATTGTTTTTATCTGGGAGTTTCGTAAATGGCAGTTGCCTCCGGCGCCTATAAGAAAGCCCTCGAGGGCGACCAGACACCGAAACAGGTGTTGGTCAAAATCGACCGGGTCACGAAGAAGTTCGACGAGACGATTGCCGTGGACGATGTGTCCCTGGAAATCAAAAAGGGCGAAATCTTCGCTCTGCTCGGCGGATCGGGATCGGGCAAATCCACTCTGCTGCGGATGCTGGCAGGGTTCGAACGGCCCACGGAGGGGCGCATTTTCCTCGACGGCGTCGACATCACCGACATGCCGCCGTACGAACGTCCGATCAACATGATGTTCCAGTCGTACGCCTTGTTCCCGCACATGACCGTGGCGCAGAACATCGCCTTCGGCCTCAAGCAGGACAAGATTCCGGCGGCTGAAGTCGACGCCCGCGTGGCCGAAATGCTCAAGCTCGTGCAGATGAGCCAGTACGCCAAGCGCAAGCCGCATCAACTGTCCGGCGGTCAGCGTCAGCGTGTGGCACTGGCACGTTCGCTGGCCAAACGGCCGAAGCTGCTGTTGCTCGACGAACCGATGGGCGCACTCGACAAGAAACTGCGTTCGCAAATGCAGCTGGAACTGGTCGAGATCATCGAGCGCGTCGGTGTGACTTGCGTGATGGTGACGCACGACCAGGAAGAGGCCATGACCATGGCCGAGCGCATCGCGATCATGCACCTGGGCTGGATCGCTCAGATCGGCAGCCCGATCGACATCTACGAAACCCCGACCAGCCGTCTGGTCTGCGAATTCATCGGTAACGTCAACATCTTCGAAGGCGAAGTGATTGACGACGCCGAAGGCCACGCGACCATTACCTGCAAAGACCTCGATCGGCAGATCTACGTCGGCCACGGCATCAGCACCTCGGTGCAGGACAAATCGGTGACTTACGCGATTCGTCCGGAGAAGCTGCTGGTCACCGCCGATCAACCGACCTGCGAGTACAACTGGTCGAGCGGCAAGGTGCACGACATCGCCTATCTGGGTGGTCACTCGGTGTTCTACGTCGAGTTGCCGAGCGGCAAACTGGTGCAGTCGTTCGTGGCCAACGCCGAACGCCGTGGCGCACGTCCGACCTGGGGTGATCAGGTTTACGTGTACTGGGAAGACGACAGCGGCGTGGTACTTCGCTCATGAACATGCGCAAATTCAAACGCCGCATCAACCGAATAATCCCCAGTGGCCGGCAGTTGGTCATCGGGGTCCCGTTCATCTGGCTGTTCCTGTTCTTCATGTTGCCGTTCTTCATCGTTTTGAAGATCAGCTTCGCCGAAGCCGATGTGGCGATTCCGCCGTACACCGAGATCTACACCTTCGTTGAGCAGAAGCTGCAACTGCTGCTGAACCTGGGCAACTACGCGATGCTGGCGGGCGACGAGTTGTACATCGCCGCCTACCTCGGCTCGTTGAAGATGGCGCTGATCAGCACCGTCCTCTGCCTGTTGATCGGCTACCCGATGGCCTATGCCATCGCCACCGCCCGTAAAGAGATGCAAACGGTGCTGGTGCTGCTGATCATGATGCCGACCTGGACGGCGATCCTGATCCGCGTTTACGCGTGGATGGGCATTCTCAGCAACAACGGCCTGCTCAATGGTTTCCTGATGAGCATGGGCTTTATCGACGAGCCGCTGCAGATCCTCAACACCAACCTCGCGGTGTACATCGGTGTTGTCTATTCGTACCTGCCGTTCATGATCCTGCCGCTGTACGCCAACCTGGTGAAGCACGATCACAGCCTGCTGGAAGCCGCTTCCGACCTCGGTTCGAGCACCTTCAACAGCTTCTGGAAAATCACCATTCCGCTGTCCAAGAACGGGATTATTGCCGGCTGCATGCTGGTGTTCATCCCGGTGGTGGGCGAGTTCGTGATCCCGGAACTGCTCGGTGGTCCGGAAACCCTGATGATCGGTAAAGTGCTCTGGCAAGAGTTCTTCAACAACCGTGACTGGCCGGTGGCGTCCGCGCTGGCGGTGGTGATGCTGGCGATCCTGATTGTGCCGATCATTCTGTTCAACCGCAGTCAGGCCAAGGAAATGGAGGGTAAAGAATGAAGCGCATCCGTTTCTCCAGCCTGATGCTGGTACTGGGTTTGTTGTTCATCTACCTGCCGATGCTGATCCTCGTGATCTACTCGTTCAACGCCTCGAAACTGGTGACGGTGTGGGGCGGCTGGTCGATCAAGTGGTACGTCGGCCTGCTCGACAACACCCAACTGATGGGCTCGGTGGTGCGCTCGCTGGAAATCGCCTGCTACACGGCGGTGGCAGCGGTGGCACTGGGTACGCTGGCGGCATTCGTGCTGACCCGTATCACTCACTTCAAGGGCCGCACGCTGTTCGGCGGCTTGGTGACCGCGCCGTTGGTAATGCCCGAAGTGATCACCGGTCTGTCGCTGTTGCTGCTGTTCGTGGCCATGGCGCAGATGATCGGCTGGCCGCAGGAACGCGGCATCGTCACCATCTGGATCGCGCATACGACGTTCTGTGCGGCGTACGTGGCGGTGGTGGTGTCGGCGCGTCTGCGTGAGCTCGACCTGTCGATCGAAGAAGCGGCGATGGACCTTGGCGCGCGTCCGTGGAAGGTGTTCTTCCTGATCACCATCCCGATGATCGCGCCATCGCTGGCGGCGGGCGGCATGATGTCCTTCGCCCTGTCGCTGGACGATCTGGTATTGGCGAGCTTCGTTTCCGGCCCGGGTTCGACGACGTTGCCGATGGAAGTGTTCTCGGCGGTGCGCCTGGGCGTGAAGCCTGAGATCAACGCCGTGGCGAGTCTGATTCTGCTGGCGGTGTCGATCGTGACGTTCCTTGTCTGGTTCTTCAGCCGCCGTGCCGAAGAAGCGCGCAAGAAAGCCATCCAGCAAGCCATCGAAGAAAGCGCTGCCGATTCGTGGAAGCAACCGGACGTACGCCGCGCGCCTGCGCCGGAAGCGGCTTAAGCCGTATCGGGTTGGTCGCTTTCTCAAGACCAACCCAAATCAAAATGTGGGAGCGGGCTTGCTCGCGAAGAGGGCGTGTCAGTCGACTGAAATGTTGTCTGACCCACCGCATTCGCGAGCAAGCCCGCTCCCACATTTTTGTTCTATGCAGTCCAAGGGGATTGGCGGATGACTTCGACGAAGTTCATCGGTTTGAACCCCGGCACCTGATCCTTCAGCACATCGGTCTTCACGTTGCCAAACGTGGTCTGCGGACGATGGCGCAAGCCGTCGGCGAACGCGCAGATGATGCATTCCTTGAAACCTTCCCCACGTGGATGCGCATGCACCACCGCTTCGCGCTGCACGGTGCTGAACGCCGCGTAATCCATGCCCAGCACGTCCATCTCGACACCCGCCGTCACCAGCGCCACGGTCGGGCGCAAGTGTTTCGGCACGCCCGGCGTGGTGTGCAGGGCAATCGATAACCAGACTTGTTCGATGTCGTCATCGCTCAAACCGTACGGCTTGAGAAACGCCGCCGCCGCGTTGGCGCCGTCCACTTCAAAACGCTCGTCAGCGCTGCGATGACCTTCGACCAGACCGAGGTCGTGGAACATCGCGCCGACATAGAGCAGCTCTGGATCGTAGGCCAGTTGCTGGCGTTCACCGCTCAGCGCGCCGAACAGAAATACCCGGCGCGAGTGGTGGTAAAGCAGATCGGATTCGATGTCGCGGATGTACTCGGTGGTGGCGCGGGCGAGGGCGCTGTCGGGGATTTTGATGCCGGCGATGGTCGTGCTCATGGTGCTTTCCTTTCTGAAAGCGCCGTCGTGGCGCTGATGGGGAAAGTCTGTTCCCGACGCTGCAAGCGAACAATCGGCGCATGGCTGCGATCCTTGCCAATCCACCTGCAAATCGTGCCAACTGCCCTTCACAGGTTGGAATGCCATCCATTGTGGCGAGGGGATTTATCCCCGTTCGGCTGCGCAGCAGTCGTAAATCCAGCCATGAAGACTGCCTGACACAACGAGGTGTATGGTCTTGGGGCTGCTTCGCAACCCAACGGGGATAAATCCCCTCGCCACAGGGTTACAGGGGACTTCAAAAACATGAACAAAACCGTCGCCATCGTGGTGTTCGCAGGTGTGCAGTCGCTCGACGTCACCGGCCCCATGGATGTGTTCGCCGAGGCTAACCGTTTCCTCGCGCCGGAAGATCACTATCGGCTGGAAGTGATCGGTCTGGAAAGAACACCGATGGCCTGTTCCAACGGCTTGATCCTCAACGCCCATCGCCATTTCAGTGAAGCGCTGGACGCCTATGACCTGCTGCTGGTCGCCGGCGGGCCGCAGTTGCCGTTCATGGATTTCGGTGCGACGTTCGACACCTGGCTGCGCGACGCCTGCGCCCGTGCACAGCGTTTCGGCTCGATCTGCAACGGCGCTTTCATGCTCGCCCGCGCCGGGTTGCTGGAAGGGCGCACCGTGACCACGCACTGGAACGATGCCGAAGCCTTGGCGCAGTTGTGTCCATCGACGCAGGTGGACGCCGATCGTTTGTACGTCGAGGACGGCACGCTCTACACCTCGGCGGGGGTGACGGCGGGGATTGATCTGTCGCTGTATTTACTGGCGCGTGATCACGGTGCTGAAGTGGCGCTCAGTGTGGCGAAGCGGCTGGTGGTGTTCACTCAGCGCTCGGGCGGGCAGTCGCAGTTCAGCCCGTTCCTCACGCCGCACGCGGAGCCGACGTCGGCAGTGGCGATGGTGCAGTTGTATGTGCTGGCCAATCTGACGGGTGATCTGACCATTGCCGATCTGGCCAACGCGGCGAACATGAGCGCGCGTAATTTCTCGCGGGTGTTTGCCCGGGAAGCGAAGGTGACGCCGGCGGAGTTTGTCGAGCGGGCGCGGGTGGATGCGGCGCGGGTGATGCTGGAGAGCACGGCGGCGCCGTTGAAGACGGTGGCGTATCAGTGCGGGTTTCGCGATGCGCAGCATATGCGCGGGGTGTTCAATCGACGGTTGGGCGTGACGCCGCAGCAGTTTCGGCTGAATTTTGCGCTGATGGTTTGAAGTCTTGCGTTGCTGCTGATGGCCCTTTCGCGAGCAAGCCCGCTCCCACAGGAGTCCGCATTCAAAATGTGGGAGCGGGCTTGCTCGCGAAGAGGCCCTTCAAAACAACAAAGAACTACTGCGCAGCCCGCTTCGGCAACAGCTTCAACGTATTGTGCGTATTCGCCGTCACCTCTTCCTCGCTGAAGTGCGCCTGCACATAAATCCCATCAACATACGCCTCAGCCTGATCGTCATAGTGGCTATCAAACGGCACACCACTCTGCCCAACCGGGTTAATCGTCAGCCCATGCGCCGGATCCGCAAAATCCACCAAGCGCCGCGTCGACGGCCCATACGTCACTGGCCACGGCGCCGGACCGATCTTCGCCGAAAGATTGTTTGGCACCTCATGACTGCCCGGCGCCGCAAACGGCCCGACGTTGAAAATCCGATCCAGCGGCTTCTGCTGCCCCAACGGATGGCCATGCGTCAGCGTGTGCGCCGCGCCCCATTTCCACTCGGCAGTGTTGTCGCCGAGGTTCAGCTTCAAGTGCTGCATGCTCGCCTGCCACGCCGTGCGCACAACATCAGCGCGAGTCTCTTTGGCCGGCGTGTTGCGGTTATCCCACCACGGTGAATCAGCGTTCGCCGCCAGTCGCGGCAGCGCCGAATCAATCACCCGCGTCGACAACAGCGTGTCGAAAAAATCATTGCCCAATTCATCACGCATCGCCGCATCGGCGAGGTCGTAGAGGAACTGGCTAAACACCGTCGCACTCACCGAGTCCAGCGGATAGTCACCCGGCCACTGCGCCAGTTGCTCGACCAGTTTCAGCTGCGCTGGATCGCTCACCACTTCACGCAGCACCGGTAGCAAAGGCGCCAACACGCGCGGGCCGTAACCGGTCGCCGTGCCGAGTTGCAGTTTCTGATTGGCCTCGTTCGTCCACTTAATGTTCTTGTCGCTGAGCTGACGATTGAGCTGCTGCCCACGATCGGCGAGGTTGTAGTAACCGGGAATCTCCATACCCGTCGGCGACAGCGGCTGGAAGTTGGCCGAGACGATGTAGCCGCGTGCCGGGTTCTCTTCCTGCGGGTTGGCGCTGAACGGGTAGTAACCGTCCTTGTCCGCCTGATTGCTGCTGCCGTCGAGAATGAATTCCGGCCTTACCCCGGCCGGGCGCTTGGGCAGCAACGCCGACGCCCACCAGGCGATATCACCCTTGGCGTTGGCGTAAACCAGGTTCAGCCCCGGCGCCTGCACTTTTGCGGCAGCCGCGCGGGCCTTGGCCAACGTGTCGGCACGGTTGAGCTGATAGAAACCTTCGAGGATCGGGTTCGGCGTTTCGAGGAACGCCCACCACATCGCGATCGGCGTCTTGCCCGCTGCAGTGCCGAGCGCGTCGTTGACGATCGGGCCGTGGGGCGATTGGCGCAGGGTGAGGGTCACCGGCGATTGGCCCTTGACGTTGATCTGCTGATCGCTGACGACCATGTCCGTCCACTGGCCGCGATACCAGACCTGATTGGCATTGTCCGGATTGACCTTCTCGGCGATCAGATCCAGATCGTCGTTCTGGAACATGGTCAGGCTCCAGCCGAAATCGAGGTTGTGCCCCAGAAACGCAAACGGCACCAGCGCCTGATGATGGCCGTACAGCTCAAAACCCGGCGCCGACAATTGCGCCTCGTACCACACCGAGGGCACCGAGAAACGAATGTGCGGGTCTCCGGCCAGCAGCGGTTTGCCGCTCTGGCTGCGGCTGCCGGCAATCACCCAGGCGTTGCTGCCTTCGAACTGCGGCAAGCCGTTGTCGATCAGTGCTTGTTCGCTGAGACGGGCGAGGGCGTTGAGGTCTTTCCAGTCACCGGCGGCGAGGGTCGGCGTCGATGTGCTGTGGCCTTTGGCGAGCACGCCTTTGGGCTGCCAGTCGAGATCGAAGACGTTGAGGTAATCAGCGCCGAGTTGATCGCGCACATAGGTCAGCAGCGGCTCGGTACGAAACGCGGCGGCAAAGCTGTAAGCCATGTAACCGGCGACGCTGATGCTGTCTTCAGCGGTGAACGGCCGTTTCGGGATGCCCAGCACGTCGAACTCGATCGGCGCGGCGTGGGTGTCCTGATACTGGTTGATGCCATCCAGGTACGCTTGCAGGGCCTTCCACGACGGCGACTGTTTATCGAGGCTGGCGACATAGCTGGCAGCGCGCTCACGGATGCGCAGGCTGCGGAACAGTTTGTCGGTGTCGAGCAGTTTTGGCCCGAGCACCTCGGCCAGTTCGCCACGGGCGAGGCGGCGCATGGCTTCCATCTGGAACAGACGATCTTGCGCATGCACATAACCGAGGGCGCGGTAGAGGTCGGTTTCATTTTCGGCGCGGATGTGCGGCACGCCGCGCTCGTCGTAGCGCACGGTCACCGAACCCTGCAGGTTGCGCAGTTCGACCTGACCCTGTCGCGTCGGTTGTTTGCTGTAGACATACCAGCCGGCGCCGGCGAGCAGAACAACGATGAGCAGGGCCAGTACGGTGAACACGCGCTTCATGGTGACTCCTTGTGCTTGCGGGATTGCCGCCCGTCGGGCTGCAAACAATTAGCACAGTCCATCTGTGCCGTGCAGTGCTGTCCTCGAAAAGTCCGGAATGCCTTACTGCGCTTCCACCGGCCACGGGCAATAACAGCCGACCGCCAAAGTGTGCGTGGCATTCACCGGGCGATCGTCGGTCAGCGCGTTGAGGATCGGTTCGATAAAACTGTTGCTGGAGTTGCAGGTCAGGCCTTCGCTGTACGGGCCGAAATACGCCAGTTTGCCGCTGCGATCCCAGATCGCCACGGCCGGGCTGGCGGGCACTTGCTCGGAGCCGGGCAAGATCGTGAGGGTTTTCAAGCTGCTGAGCGTGGCGGGCAACTGGCCGTGGCTGCCGGCTCTTTGCACGGCAAAGAACTCGACGCCCTTGGCGCTGAACTGCTCGACCATCTCGGTCAGGTGCTGTTGATTGCCGACGTTGCACGGGCAGGCCGGATCCCAGAAATGCACCAGACGAATCGGCCCGGGCCCGGCGAGATCATCGGGCAGGCGCAGCGGATCACCGGAAAACACCGCGGTGTGTTCGCTGAACGCGCGCAGGTAACGACCCTGAAACCAGTCGTACGCCGCCCACAGCACCCCGGCACAAATAAGCGCAAGCAGGCTGGCAAACAGTGCGGTGCGGTAGGGCGAACGCATGGTTTTCGATCCCAAAGAGGTGGGCTAGCTTGCCATGCTTGCCCCGACAGATGAATATCGCAGGCCGATAAAGTCTGTTTACCGTTTTGGAATCTCTGCATGCCTGCCACTTTCGACCCCGATCAAATACGCGCCAGCCTCAAGCCGTTGGCTGAGTGGCAGCCGTTGTCGGATGAGGCCAAGGCGTATCAGGGCTTCTATCAGACTGACTTTCCCGAGCGCGATTTGTGGTGCGGCATGGGCCGTTTCGAAGTCGATGGCTACGAACTGGTCAGCCATTGCTGGTGGCCGGAGAAGGTCAAGGCGACGCTGTTTCTGCTGCACGGTTTTTACGATCACGTCGGGCTCTATCGGCATGTGATCGAGTGGGCGCTGGATCAGGATTTTGCCGTGATCGCCTGCGACTTGCCGGGCCATGGTCTGTCGAGCGGGCCGCGCGCGAGCATCCGCGACTTCTCCGAATATCAGGACACCCTGCAAGCGTTGTTCGCCGAAGCGCGTTCGATTGCACTGCCTGAGCCGTGGCATTTGTGCGGGCAGAGTACCGGCGGCGCGATTGTGGTCGATCATTTGCTCAACCATGGCGAGAGCAGTCCGGCGCAGGGCCAGGTGATTTTGTTGTCGCCGCTGGTGCGACCACGGGCGTGGGGTTGGTCGCAGTTGAGTTATTACGTGCTGAGGCCTTTTGTTCGAGGCATCGCGCGGCGTTTCAGCGAGAACTCGAATGACCCGGATTTTCTGCCGTTTCTGCTGAAAGATCCGTTGCAGCCAAAACGCTTGCCGACGGCGTGGGTCGGGGCGTTGTCACGCTGGATCGTGCGCGTTGAACACGCGAAAAAAAGTCCGCGACGGCCGCTGATCATTCAGGGGCAGGCGGACATGACAGTGGACTGGCAGCACAATTTGCAGGTGTTGAAGTGGAAGTTTGATCGGCCGCAGATTCTGCTGCTGGCGGAGGCGCGGCATCATCTGGCAAATGAGACGGTGGAGATGCGAGAGGAGTATTTCGAGTTTCTGAGCAAGCGGATCAGGGGGCGGAATCTTTAGAGCAAAATCAAAAGATCGCAGCCTTCGGCAGCTCCTACATGGATCGGTGTAGGAGCTGCCGAAGGCTGCGATCTTTCAGGGTTGGCCAACCGCCAACCCCGCCCGAATCGCCGCCAGCGCCGCCTGATAATAAGCCTTGCCCTCAGCCGATTCGGCAAACGTCGCAAACTCTTCCAGCTCTTCATCCGACAAGTCGCGATAAACGTAAAGCAGCGTGTTGTTCATGTCCGCGCCAATCTGATCCATCAGGCGCTGACGCTGACCGTTCAACATGCTCTGCGCCTGACCACCGCCAAGCAATCCCGGAATCATCGAACTCAAACTGTCTGCCGCGACGCCGGCAATCGCCAGGCTCACTTCGGCGCCCGCTTCACGCGCGGGCAAGGCTTGAGCGAGGTGGCCGATGATCAGCACACGGCTGTCGCTGACCTGCATCTTCGGCAGACCCTTGGCGTTTTTCGCCAGTTGATCGCGACGGGTCGCGAGCAATTCGGCGGCGACGATTTTTTTGCCCAGTGGCGATTGAAAGAAGGTCAGCGCCGGTTTCGGGTCGGCGAGGTTCTGCCGCAGTTGCGCTTCGGCGCGTTGATCCACGGCCTGCGGGGCAAAGCGCTGATTGCTGTTGTTCAGCAGCGCTTGAAACACCGCGGGCGGCAGGCTGTTTTGATAGCGCTGCTGAGCGGCCGTCAGGGCGTCGTTGAAATGCGCGCGTTGTTCTGGCCAGCCGGCGACCTTGTACAGCTGATCGTGGCCGTCCGCCCAGGCGGGCAAAACACAGAACATCAACAGTGAAAAAAGCAAACGGCGCATAGGGACTCCTGTCAGCAGCGGACTATTCTCCGTGCGGTGCCGGTACTTGTCGAGAATTCGTATCAAGCCGCTGCGTGGCTCTGTCGGATTTTTCGCCGGCGGCATACTATGCGCGCCATGCAAATATCCTCTGAACACCCGCTGCTGTTACGCATTGTCGACGACCTGGCCGATCACGGCTGGTCGCAGCAGAACATTTTCCTGCCCGCCGGTTTGACCCGCGAGTTGGCGGCCGAGTGCCGTAAACGCGAGGCCGAAGGTGAACTGGCGCCGGCAGCGGTTGGCCGTGGGCCGTTTTCAGAGATCCGCGAGGGGATTCGTGGCGATCATATCCAGTGGATCGACCCCGGTCAGGCTGAGTCCAGCGACCGTTATCTGAATCTGATGGAGAGTCTGCGCGAGGCACTCAACCGCGGTTTGTTTCTCGGCCTCGAAGATTTTGAATGCCATTTCGCCCTGTATCCGCCGGGTGCGTTCTATCGCCGGCACGTCGACCGTTTTCGCGACGATGACAAGCGCATGGTCTCGGTGGTGGTTTACCTCAACGACGCTTGGCTGCCGGAGGACGGTGGGCAGTTGCGCATGTACCTGAACGATGAACGCGTGCACGACGTGCAACCTACCGGCGGTTGTCTGGTGGTATTTCTCTCCGGCGAAGTGCCGCACGAAGTGCTGCCGGCGAACCGCGAGCGTTTGTCGCTGACCGGTTGGTTCCGCCGTCGTGGCAACGAGCCGTTCTGATGGAAAAGATTCTGGTCAGCCGCTGCCTGTTGGGCCATCGCGTGCGTTACGACGGTGGCGCGAGCGGGCCGTTTGATTTGCTCGAGCAGTGGATTGCCGAAGGGCGCGTGGTGCCGTTGTGTCCGGAAGTGGCGGGCGGTTTGCCGACGCCACGGGCGGCGGCAGAGATTCCCGGAGGGCAGGGCGCTGAGGTGCTGGATGGAACTGCTGCGGTGATCACCACCGAGGGCGAGGATGTCAGTGCGCAGTTTCTCGACGGTGCGCGGCAGGCGCTGGCGTTGGTGCAGAAACACGGCATCCGTGTGGCAGTGCTGAAGGCGAACAGTCCATCCTGTGGCAACCTGCTGACCTATGACGGGACGTTTAGCGGCGTGAAAGTCTCCGGTGAAGGCGTAACGGCCGCGCTGCTCAAGCGCCATGGCGTGCAGGTTTTCAGCGAACTTGAATTGGCTGAGACGGCGGTGGCTTTGGCTGCTTTGAACTGATCCGAAATCGTTGCCCTCACCCCAGCCCTCTCCCGGAGGGAGAGGGGGCCGACCGAGTTGTTCGGCGTCTTACATCGACCTGAAAGACCTTATCGATTATGGATTCGACACAGCCATGGCCAGTCGATTTCGGATTCGGTACATCCATTTCAGGTCGGCGTATCCCTTCAGCATCCCCCATTCAGTCCCCTCTCCCTCTGGGAGAGGGCTAGGGTGAGGGGCTTTTAAGGCTTCAACCACTTCTCGGTCAGCGCCGCCAAGCGCCCATCCGCCCTGATCCGCTGCATCGCGCTCTCAAGGCTGGCGTGAAACGCCGGATTACCCTTCTGAAACGGTATCGCCAATTCCACCGGCGCGCTCGCCTTCGGTTTGGCATCCGTCAACGCCTGCACCAGCACCATCGGTTGTGGCTGCGCCGGCTCATCCTTCTTCGCCAGCATCTGCGCCTCGACCTTGCCATAAGGCTCTACGTCGAAACGATCCTTGAGTTCGGCGGTCAGTGCTATGTGGTTGAGCGCAACGTCGTATTTGCCGCTTTCAACGCCCTGGTACAGGTCGGCTTCGTCGGTGACGATGAAGTCGGCGCGCACATCCAGCTCGTTGGCGAGCATTTGCCCCAGCTCGACCTCGAACCCCGTGAGTTTGTCGCCATCGTCCTTGTAATTGAAGGGCGGTGTATTAGCCTCAAGGGCTATGCGCAGCTCACCGCGATCATTGACGTCATCTATAAGTTCGGCGTGAGCCAACGGGCTCAGAAGGGGTAGCAGGCAGATCAGGCCAGGCAGAAAACGCATGGTCACTCCTTTGAAATCATTATCGCGATGCTCTGATTCAGGCTCGCTTTGCTATGGTTGTCGAGTGCCTTCGACAACGAATGGTCATGAAGTTGTCATGACCGTGCGGATTTTACGGAAAAACTGGAGAAGAAAATGAAAAGCTTTATGTCACGTGCAGCATTGGCCGGTGTGCTGATGGGTGTTTCGGTGCTGGCCAGTGCTGCCACCCCTGCGCCAAAAGGTGCCGAAGTGTTCATCGTTTCTCCCGAGGACGGGGCCACGGTTTCCCAGCAGTTCAAGGTCAAGTTCGGCACCAAGGACGTCGCACTGGCACCGGCCGGTGACGTCACCGCCAACACCGGTCACCACCACCTGCTGATCGACGCCAAGGAAATCGTTCCGGCCGGCGCGGTAGTGCCGACCGATGCCAACCACATGCACTTCGGCAAGGCGCAGACCTTCGCTGAAATCAAACTGGCCCCGGGCAAGCACACCTTGCAACTGGAGCTGGGTGACAAGAACCACATGGCGTTCGACCCGCCAATCGTCTCGAAGAAAATCACCATCAACGTCGAATAACCTTTTCGCCGTGCATGAAAAAGGGAGCCCGAAGGCTCCCTTTTTTTGTCGCTCAACGCTAAATCAGAACAACACGCGGCTACGGATAGTGCCGTTGATGTGCTGCAGCTTCTCTTGCGCCAGATCCGAATACTCGGCGTCGACGTCGATCACCACGTAGCCAACCTTCTCGTTGGTCTGCAGGAACTGACCGGAGATGTTGATGCCGTTTTCGGCGAAGACCTTGTTGATCTCGCTCATCACACCCGGGATGTTCTCGTGGATGTGCAGCAGGCGGTGCTTGCCAGGGTGAGCCGGCAGGGCCACTTCCGGGAAGTTGACCGACGAAACCGACGTACCGTTGTCGCTGTACTTGACCAGTTTCTCTGCCACTTCCAGACCGATGTTGGCTTGCGCTTCGGCGGTCGAACCACCGATGTGCGGGGTCAGGATCACGTTGTCGAGGCCACGCAGCGGGCTTTCGAACTCTTCGTCGTTGGAGCGTGGCTCCACCGGGAACACGTCGATGGCTGCGCCGATCAGGTGCTTGTCCTTGATCGCGTCCGCCAGGGCGTCCAGCTCGACCACGGTACCGCGCGCCGCGTTGATCAGGATGCCGCCCTTCTTGATGGCGCGGATTTCCTTCTCGCCGATCATCCACTGGGTCGCAGCGGTTTCCGGAACGTGCAGGGTAACGATGTCGGACATGCCCAGCAGCTCGGTCAGGTTACCGACCTGAGTGGCGTTGCCCAGCGGCAGCTTGGTCACGGTGTCGTAGAAATACACCTGCATGCCCAGGCCTTCAGCCAGAACCGACAGCTGAGTACCGATCGAGCCGTAGCCGACGATGCCGAGTTTCTTGCCACGGATCTCGAAGGAGTTGGCTGCGGATTTGATCCAGCCGCCACGGTGGCAGGAAGCGTTTTTCTCCGGGATGCCGCGCAGCAGCAGGATCGCTTCGGCCAGCACCAGCTCGGCAACGGAGCGGGTGTTGGAGTACGGCGCGTTGAACACGGCAATACCGCGCTCGCGGGCAGCACTCAGGTCAACCTGGTTGGTGCCGATGCAGAAGCAGCCGACTGCTACCAGCTTCTTCGCGTGATCGAAGATCTCTTCGGTCAGTTGCGTGCGCGAACGAATGCCGATGAAGTGAGCGTCAGCAATCTTTTCCTTGAGCTGGGCTTCCGGCAGAGAACCGGTGAGGTACTCAATGCTGGTGTAGCCCGCCGCCTTGAGGACGTCGACAGCCGATTGGTGGACGCCTTCGAGAAGAAGGAACTTGATCTTGCTCTTATCGAGAGAAGTCTTGCTCATCTGCGTAAACCTGTATCCCGGAGAAAAATGGCAGGAAATGGTCAACAGACGCTGACCCGGACGACAAGAATGTCGTCTCCGCGGATCTGGCCTTAGGCACTGTCCTGCGGGGTCGATATGCTAGCATAGCCTCCCCGCTAAACACTCATTCCTGCGACGTGAAGCGTTCTCAGGATGACCATGAATTGTTCGAGAGTTCTGTCGATGACCAATCCTGCCCTGATTGATGAACTGAAGACCCTGGTTGAGCCTGGCAAAGTCCTCACCGACGTCGACTCCCTGAATGCGTACGGCAAGGATTGGACCAAGCACTTCGCCCCGGCGCCGAGCGCCATCGTGTTTCCCAAGACCATTGAACAGGTGCAGGCGGTTGTCCGTTGGGCCAATCAACACAAGGTCGCGCTGGTGCCATCGGGCGGGCGCACCGGGCTTTCCGCCGCTGCCGTGGCGGCGAATGGCGAAGTAGTCGTCTCGTTCGATTACATGAATCAGATTCTCGACGTGAATCTCACTGACCGCACCGCCGTTTGTCAGCCGGGCGTGGTCACCGAGCATTTGCAGAACGTCGCCGAAGAAAAAGGCCTGTACTACCCGGTCGACTTCGCCTCGGCAGGCTCCAGCCAGATTGGCGGCAACATCGGCACCAACGCCGGCGGGATCAAAGTGATTCGCTATGGCATGACCCGCAACTGGGTCGCCGGCATGAAAGTCGTCACCGGCAAGGGCGATGTGCTGGAACTGAACAAAGACCTGATCAAGAACGCCACCGGTTACGACCTGCGTCAGCTGTTCATCGGCGCTGAAGGCACGCTGGGTTTCGTCGTTGAAGCGACCATGCGCCTCGATCGTGCGCCGAAAAACCTCACCGCGATGGTGCTCGGCACCGCCGATTTCGACTCGATCATGCCGGTGCTGCACGCCTTCCAGGGCAAACTCGACCTGACCGCGTTCGAATTCTTCTCCGACAAAGCCCTGGCCAAAGTCATGGGCCGTGGCGACGTACCGGCGCCGTTTGAAACCGATTGCCCGTTCTACGCGTTGCTGGAATTTGAAGCGACCACCGAAGAAGTGGCCAACAGCGCACTGGAAACCTTTGAGCACTGCGTCGAGCAGGGCTGGGTGCTTGACGGCGTGATGAGCCAGAGCGAAACCCAACTGCAGAATCTGTGGAAGCTGCGCGAGTACATCTCCGAAACCATCTCGCACTGGACGCCGTACAAGAACGACATCTCGGTCACCGTGTCGAAAGTGCCGGCATTTCTAAAGGAAATCGACGCGATCGTCGGCGAACACTATCCGGATTTCGAAATCGTCTGGTTCGGCCACATCGGCGACGGCAACCTGCACTTGAACATCCTCAAGCCGGATAACCTCAGCAAGGATGAGTTCTTCGCCAAGTGCGCGACCGTCAACAAGTGGGTGTTCGAAACCGTCGAGAAGTACAACGGTTCGATCTCCGCCGAACACGGCGTCGGCATGACCAAGCGTGATTATTTGACCTACAGCCGCTCGCCGGTTGAGATCGAGTACATGAAAGCGGTAAAAGCGGTGTTCGACCCGAACGGCATCATGAACCCGGGCAAGATCTTCGCGGTTTGATCTGTAATCTTTGATGAATCAATGAAGGCAGGAGTCGGTAAATGAGCTATCAGCACCAGTACGTCGACGGCACGCGCATCCACTTCCCGATCGGGAAAGTCGTGTGCATTGGCCGTAATTACGCCGAACACGCCAAGGAACTGGACAACCCGGTGCCTACCGAGCCGTTGCTGTTCATCAAACCGGGCAGTTGCGTGGTTGAGCTGGAAGGCGGTTTCGCCATTCCGACCGAGCGCGGTTCGGTGCACTACGAAGCGGAAATCGCCGTGTTGATCGGCAAGCCGTTGTCGACCAAGCCGAGCCGTGAAGAAGTGCTCGATGCGATCTCCGGTTTCGCCCCGGCGCTGGATCTGACCCTGCGCGACAAGCAGGCCGAGCTGAAAGCCAAGGGCCTGCCGTGGGAAATCGCCAAGTCGTTCGACGGCGCGGCAGTGATTGCTCCGTTCGTGGTCGGCAGCACCTTCGCTGACCTGACCGACATCGGCATTCGCCTGACCATCAACGGCGAAGTCCGTCAGGACGGCAACAGCAGCGCGATGCTCAACCCGATCGTGCCGATGATCCAGCACATGGCCGGCTGCTTCTCGCTGCAGGCCGGTGACGTGATCCTCACTGGTACGCCAGTGGGCGTCGGCCCGCTGAATGTCGGCGACGACATCGTCCTGGAACTGGTGGGCGCGAGCAGCTTTAACAGCAGCGTTCGCTAACCGCAAAAGATCGCAGCCTGCGGCAGCTCCTACACCGATCCCTGTAGGAGCTGCCGCAGGCTGCGATCTTTTGATCTTTGATCTTTGACCTTACGTCTTCGCATACCGCAATCCCGCCATTTGCCGTTTTTTTCACATCCTGTCTGGATAATTCCGGAAAATCTGGCGTCTGAGCCGGCCTCTTTGTGCTATTACCCATAGCCTGAATTTTCGGAACGCGTCCCTCGATGTCATCTCAAACTCAGCTCAAATCCGCCCGCCGTTCACGTTTTGCCCTGCGTTGGTATTCCTGGCTGGTGTTGGTCCTTATCGCCGCCTATGGCCTGGCGTTCGCCATGCATTGGGATGACCGTGGCGTGCTGTGGGTGCTGGAGCGTTTCGAGAGCCCGACCGAGCAAAAGGAAAGCGTCTGGTTGCCCGACTACCACGCGGTGATCGACGCGAAGTTGCTGCCGGGCATGGAGAAAGACGAAGCCTCCGACCTGTCCTATAACCCGCAGACCAAAACCCTGTTTTCGGTAATGGGCAAAAACCCGTTCCTTGCCGAGCTGAGCCTGCAAGGTGACGTCCTGCGCAAAATGCCGCTCAAGGGCTGGAGCAATCCGGAAGGCCTGACCGTGATGGAAAACGGCCTGATGGCCATCGTCGATGAGCGCGAGCACATACTCTCGATCGTCAAAGTCGACGCCGACACCCGCGAACTGAACATCGCCGACTTCCCCAAATACGACCTCGGCCCCTCGAAAGACCAGAACAAAGCCTTCGAAGCGATTGCCTGGGATCCGCGTAATCAGCAACTGCTACTGGGCGAGGAGCGGCCACCGGCGTTGTTCACCTGGAAAAGCGACGGCACCCAGACGCTGACGGGCGACAAGCAGAAACTCGCCAGCGATGAACTGGACATCCGCAATCTCTCGGCGCTGGCGGTGGATCCGCGCACCGGCCACACACTGGTGCTGTCCGCTGATTCGCATCTATTGCTGGAGCTGGATGAGAAGGGCGATCAAGTCAGCTTCATGACTTTGCTCGGCGGCTTCAACGGCATCAAAAAAACCATCCCGCGCGCCGAAGGCGTAACCATGGACGAGGCGGGCACGCTGTACATGGTCAGTGAGCCGAACCTGTTCTACCGCTTCGAAAAACAGAAATAACGGCCTCCTCGAATCCTGTAGGAGCTGCCGAAGGTTCGGGCCGCGTTCGGACGATCTTTTGATTGTCGGACGCAGAGCGTCCCCGGCGGCATTCCCACGCAGAGCGTGGGAACGATCAAATACAGGGTTGTCTTGTGGTTTGAGGCAAGTGGCCATTAAGCTTCAGTTCAGACGGGCGTGATATTTCATCCGCCTGTTTTGATTTCGAGCCCGCCCGAATGCGTCGACTTGCCCGTCCCAAACCTCTGGTCATCATCGTCTCGGTGATTGCCCTGATCGCGTTGATTGCGATCGGCCAATACCTGCGCCTGTTCGAGCGTGCCTGGTTCAACCTGCACACCTTATGGCAACCGCAAAGCACCGAATCCATTGGTCTGGATCAATACCGTGTGGAGATTGAAGCACGAGTTATCGACGGTCTGGACGACGATGTGTCAGCGCTGACCTTCGATCCGGTGCGCAAAAGCCTGTTCACCGTGACCAACAAAAATGCCGAGCTGGTTGAGCTGTCGCTGGAAGGCAAGATCCTGCGGCGCATCTCGCTGATCGGCTTTGGCGATGCGGAGGCTGTCGAATTCATCAGCGCCGACACCTACGTGATCACCGACGAGCGTGAGCAGCGGCTGATCAAGATTCATCTGGAAGAAGGCACCACGTTCCTCGATGCGGCGGATGCCGAGCAGATGACCCTCGGCGTGCACATGAGTGGCAACAAGGGGTTTGAAGGTCTGGCTTACGACTCGGTGGGCAAGCGCCTGTTCGTGGCGAAAGAGCGCGACCCGATGCTGATCTACGAAGTGCATGGTTTTCCGCACTTCAACCCGGAAAAATCCTACGCGGTGCACGTGATCAACAACCCCAAGCGCGATGCCGGGATGTTTGTGCGTGATCTGTCGAGTTTGCAGTACGACGAACGCAGCGGCCATTTACTGGCACTGTCGGATGAATCGCGGTTGATTCTTGAACTGGATGTCGATGGGCGGCCGTTGAGCACGATGTCCATCAGTGGCGGGCGTCAGGGTTTGAAGAAAACCGTGCCGCAGGCGGAAGGCATTGCGATGGACGACGATGGCACGCTGTACATGGTGAGCGAGCCGAACCTGTTTTACGTCTTCAAAAAACCAACGCCGAACTAACCAACACCACAAAACCCAATGTAGGAGTGAGCCTGCTCGCGATAGCGATGTGTCAGTCGCCATCTATATCGACTGACACATCGCTATCGCGAGCAGGCTCACTCCTACAGGTTATTCGTCTGTCCACAAAATCGTGGGCGGGCTGATTACTCAGCCTTAAGGGTTTTCACACCTTCGCTAGTACCCAGCAACAACAAATCCGCCGGACGTGCCGCGAACAAGCCGTTAGTCACCACGCCAACAATCGCATTGATCTGCGCTTCCAGCTCCACCGGGTTGGTGATCTGCAGGTTGAACACGTCGAGGATGATGTTGCCGTTATCGGTCAGCACGCCTTCGCGGTACACCGGGTCGCCGCCCAGTTTCACCAGTTGGCGGGCAACGTGGCTGCGGGCCATCGGGATCACTTCGACTGGCAGCGGGAATTCACCCAGCACTGGCACCAGTTTGCTGGCGTCGGCGATGCAGATGAAGGTCTTGGCCACGGCCGCAACGATCTTCTCGCGGGTCAGAGCTGCGCCGCCGCCCTTGATCAGGTTCAGGTGCGCGTCGCTTTCATCGGCGCCATCGACGTAGAACTCCAGATCGCTGACGGTGTTCAGCTCATACACCGGAATCCCGTGGCCCTTGAGGCGCGCGGCAGTGGCTTCGGAACTGGCGACCGCGCCATCGAACGCGCCCTTGTGCTGGGCCAGGGCGTCGATGAAGCAGTTGGCGGTGGAGCCGGTGCCGACCCCAACGATGCTCTTGTCGTCGAGTTTCGGAAGGATGAAGTCGACGGCGGCCTGAGCCACTGCCTGTTTGAGTTGATCCTGGGTCATGCGGGCTCCGGAAGCGGGCAAGGTGAGAACGGAAAGGCCGGCATTATAGGCCCCATGACTGGGAAGGTCATTGTCCTATTGGCAGATCAAAAGATCGCAGCCTGCGGCAGCTCCTACAGGAATCGCATGCATTCTGTAGGAGCTGCCGCAGGCTGCGATCTTTTAAGGCGCGGCTAAAACCTCTGGATTCGTGTGGTCGCCCGGGCAAAAGCCGGGTTAGACTCCTTGGCCCTGCCCAACCCGCTCAGTGATGCTTTCCGATGCTCGAACAGTACGTCAAAAAGATCCTCACCTCGCGCGTTTATGACGTTGCCGTAGAAACCCCGCTGCAGAACGCTCGCCAGCTCTCCGAGCGGCTGGGCAATGACATTTGGCTCAAGCGCGAAGACTTGCAGCCGGTGTTCTCGTTCAAGATTCGCGGCGCTTACAACAAGTTGACTCAGTTGACCGAAGAAGAGCGCGCCCGTGGCGTGGTCACCGCGTCGGCGGGCAACCATGCGCAGGGCCTGGCCCTGGCGGCGAAAGTGCTGGGCGTAAAAGCGACCATCGTCATGCCTAAGACCACTCCGGAAATCAAGGTCGAAGGCGTGCGTTCGCGCGGCGGCAAAGTGGTACTGCACGGCGACTCGTTCCCGGAAGCGCTGGCCTACTCGCTGAAACTGGTCGATGAAAAAGGCTACGTGTACATCCACCCGTACGACGATCCGCACACCATCGCCGGGCAGGGCACCGTGGCGATGGAAATTCTGCGCCAGCACCCGCAGCCGCTGGACGCGATTTTTGTCCCGGTTGGTGGCGGCGGTCTGATCGCCGGTATCGCCGCGTACGTGAAATACCTGCGTCCGGACATCAAAGTCATCGGCGTCGAGCCGGACGACTCCAACTGCCTGCAAGTCGCGATGGCTGCCGGTGAGCGCGTCGTTCTGCCAACCGTGGGCATTTTCGCCGACGGCGTGGCGGTGGCGCAGATCGGCCAGCACACCTTCGACATCTGCAAAGACTACGTCGATGAAGTGATAACCGTCAGCACTGACGAGATCTGTGCGGCAATCAAGGATATCTACGACGATACCCGCTCGATCACCGAACCTGCCGGCGCCTTGGGCGTAGCCGGGATCAAGAAGTACGTCGAACAACGCGGTGTCAGCGGCCAGACCTTCGTCGCCATCGACTCCGGTGCCAACGTCAACTTCGACCGCTTGCGCCACGTCGCCGAGCGCGCTGAACTGGGTGAAGGCCGCGAAGCAATCATCGCCGTGACCATCCCCGAGAAGGCCGGCAGCTTCAAAAACTTCTGCGAAGCCATCGGCAAGCGCCAGATCACCGAATTCAACTACCGCTACAACACCGGCAGCGAAGCGCACATTTTCGTTGGCGTGCAGACCCACCCGGAAAACGATCCGCGCAGCGCACTGCTGGCGAGCCTGACCGAGCAAGGTTTCCCGGTCACTGATCTGACCGACAACGAACTAGCCAAGCTGCACATCCGCCACATGGTCGGCGGGCACGCGGCGCACGTGATTGATGAAGTGGTGTTCCGCTTCGAATTCCCGGAGCGCCCGGGGGCACTGTTCAACTTCCTTAATAAGCTTGGCGGGCGCTGGAACATCTCGATGTTCCACTACCGCAACCACGGTGCCGCTGATGGCCGTGTGGTCGCCGGCCTGCAAGTGCCGCACGACGAGCGTCATCTGGTGCCGGCGGCGCTGGAAGAGATCGGCTACCCGTACTGGGATGAAAGCGAGAACCCGGCCTATCAGCTGTTTCTCGGCTGAGCGGCTACGCTGATGGGCAAGCAATAAGGAATTTTGACAATGGAAACGTTAACGGCCCTGAAAATGGCGCATGTGGTCGCCACCGTGGTTTTGCTGGCGAGCGCGCTGGGTCTGGCGATCTGGGTGTTTCTGGCCAAGCGCAAAGGTGATGCGACGGCGGGCAGCCGCACGTTGCAGCGGCCACGGGTGTTTGTCTGGCTGCTGATGGGCCTGGCGCTGCTGAGTATGCCGTTTACTGGCTGGTGGATGGTGCATCTGGTGGGCTGGCCGCTGGGGCAGACGTGGATTCTGGCGTCGAGCGTGCTCTACACCGTGGCGGCGTTGGCGTGGTTGTGGTTGCTGGTGCGGTTGAATCGGTTGCGCAAGGCGCCGGGTGGGGTGGGCAAGTTCAGCTTTGCTTTGGCGTTGTTCAGTTTCGTGTGTTTTGTCGCGATTGCCGGGTTGATGGGCGCCAAACCGGTGTGAAGCGAAAAGATCGCAGCCTGCGGCAGCTCCTACAGGGGATTTTTGTCGATCACAAAAATGTGATCTGACTCCGAACCTGTAGGAGCTGCCGAAGGCTGCGATCTGTTGATCTTCAGTCGCGCAACGAAATCACTGGCCAACCACGCTTCTCGGCCTCAGCCCGCAGATTCGGATCCGGATCAACAGCGACGGGATTCGCCACCTGCTCCAGCAACGGCAAATCATTCATCGAATCGCTATAGAAATAGCTGTCGTCCAACGAATACCCGGTCTCTTCCAGCCAACGATTCAGGCGCGTCACCTTGCCTTCACGGAAGCACGGAATATCCGTGCTACGCCCGCTATAACGGCCATCAACCATTTCACATTCGGTGGCGATCAGGGTTTCAACGCCCAGACGCACAGCAATCGGCGCCGTCACGAAGCGGTTGGTCGCGGTGATGATCACCAGTTTGTCGCCGGCATCACGGTGTTTTTTCAGCAGTTCCAGCGCCTGCGGCAGCACGATCGGCTCGATGCAGTCGCGCATGTAATCACTGTGCCATTGCTCGAGCACGGCCATGTCGGTGCGACCGAGGATCTCCAGGCAGAAGTTCAGGTACGCGGCGTTATCCAGTTTGCCGGCCAGGTAATCCTGATAGAACTCGTCGTTGCGCGCTTTGTACGCAATCGGGTCGAGGAAACCGCGTTCACACAGATAGTCGCCCCAGGCGTGATCGCTGTCGCCGCCCAGAAGGGTGTTGTCCAAATCGAATAGAGCCAGGCGCATTGCAGTTACCCGCTGATAAGTCTGTAAAAAGGCGACAAGAATACGGTCTTTTCACAAGAGTGCACATAAGGTAGGAAGCTTCGTTGCCGCCTCATCAACCTTTGTGGAACAATGCGGCGACATGCGTTTGCGAGGTTGTGCCCGTGATCGACCCCGATGGTTTCCGCCCCAATGTCGGGATCATTCTGACGAATGACGCCGGCCAGGTGCTATGGGCTCGCCGTATCAATCAAGATGCCTGGCAGTTTCCGCAAGGGGGAATCAACCCTGAAGAGACGCCGGAAGACGCCTTGTACCGCGAGCTGAACGAAGAAGTTGGCCTGGAACGTGAAGATGTTGAAATACTGGCCTGTACTCGGGGCTGGTTGCGCTATCGTTTGCCGCAACGTCTGGTGCGTACCCACAGCCAACCGCTGTGCATCGGCCAGAAACAGAAATGGTTTCTCCTGCGCCTGATCTCCAACGAGCAGCGGGTGCGGATGGATTTGACCGGTAAACCGGAGTTCGATGGCTGGCGCTGGGTCAGCTATTGGTATCCGTTGGGCCAGGTGGTGACATTCAAGCGCGAGGTGTATCGCCGCGCCCTCAAAGAGCTTGCCCCGCGCCTTTTAGCGCGCGACTGACGACGGAGTTCGACCCCGAGCCATGCTCAATACGCTGCGCAAGATCGTCCAGGAAGTTAACTCCGCCAAGGATCTCAAGGCGGCGTTGGGGATTATTGTGTTGCGCGTCAAAGAGGCCATGGGCAGCCAGGTCTGCTCGGTCTACCTGCTTGATCCCGAGACCAACCGCTTCGTCCTGATGGCCACCGAGGGCTTGAACAAGCGCTCGATCGGCAAGGTCAGCATGGCACCCAACGAAGGTCTGGTCGGTCTGGTCGGCACGCGTGAAGAACCCCTGAACCTCGAAAACGCGTCTGTTCACCCGCGCTACCGCTACTTCGCCGAAACCGGTGAAGAGCGTTACGCCTCGTTCCTCGGTGCACCGATCATTCACCACCGCCGCGTCGTCGGCGTGTTGGTCATCCAGCAAAAAGAACGCCGCCAGTTCGACGAAGGTGAAGAAGCTTTCCTCGTGACCATGAGCGCGCAGCTCGCCGGCGTTATCGCCCACGCCGAGGCCACGGGTTCGATCCGCGGCCTGGGCCGTCAGGGCAAAGGCATTCAGGAAGCCAAGTTCGTCGGCGTGCCGGGTTCACCGGGTGCGGCGGTCGGTACGGCGGTGGTCATGCTGCCGCCGGCCGATCTCGACGTGGTGCCCGATAAAAACATTACTGACATCGACGCTGAGCTGGCGCTGTTC
Organism: Pseudomonas sp. 18058; assembly: GCF_902706155.1. Classification (NCBI taxonomy): domain Bacteria; kingdom Pseudomonadati; phylum Pseudomonadota; class Gammaproteobacteria; order Pseudomonadales; family Pseudomonadaceae; genus Pseudomonas; species Pseudomonas sp. 18058. The sequence continues at coordinate 122,263 of NZ_CACSJY010000005.1, read as the reverse complement.
AAGACCGCCATCGAAGGCGTGCGCGCCGACATGCGTGCGTTGTCCGCCAAGCTCGCGACACAGCTGCGCCCCGAAGAGCGCGCGCTGTTCGACGTCTATCTGATGATGCTCGACGATGCCTCGCTGGGCAGCGAAATCACCACCGTGATCAAGACCGGCCAATGGGCCCAGGGCGCGCTGCGTCAGGTGGTCACGGAGCACGTCAACCGTTTCGAACTGATGGACGACGCCTACCTGCGTGAGCGTGCCTCGGACGTCAAAGACCTCGGTCGCCGCTTGCTCGCCTACTTGCAGGAAGAGCGTCAGCAGAACCTGGTCTACCCGGAAAAAACCATTCTGGTCAGCGAAGAACTGACGCCGGCGATGCTCGGCGAGGTGCCGGAAGGCACGCTGGTCGGTCTGGTCTCGGTACTCGGTTCGGGTAACTCGCACGTGGCGATCCTTGCCCGCGCCATGGGCATTCCGACGGTGATGGGTCTGGTCGATCTGCCGTACGCCAAGGTCGACGGCATCGAAATGATCGTCGACGGCACGCGCGGCGAGGTTTACACCAACCCGAGCGAAGTGTTGCGCAAGCAGTTCGCCGAAGTCGTCGAAGAAGAGAAACAACTGGCGCTGGGCCTCGACACCCTGCGCGACCTGCCGTGCGTGACCCTCGATGGCCACCGCATGCCGCTGTGGGTCAACACCGGTTTGCTCGCCGATGTGGCGCGGGCGCAGAAGCGTGGCGCCGAAGGTGTCGGCCTGTACCGCACCGAAGTGCCGTTCATGATCAACCAGCGCTTCCCGAGCGAGAAGGAGCAACTGGCGATCTACCGCGAGCAGCTCGCCGCGTTCCACCCGCAACCGGTGACCATGCGCAGCCTCGACATCGGCGGTGACAAGTCGCTGTCGTACTTCCCGATCAAGGAAGACAACCCGTTCCTCGGCTGGCGCGGCATCCGCGTCACCCTCGACCACCCGGAAATCTTCCTGGTGCAGACCCGCGCGATGCTCAAGGCCAGCGAAGGCCTGAACAACCTGCGGATTCTGCTGCCGATGATCTCCGGCACCCACGAACTCGAAGAAGCCCTGCACCTGATCCACCGGGCCTGGGGCGAAGTGCGCGACGAAGGCACCGACGTGCCGATGCCGCCGATTGGCGTGATGATCGAAATTCCGGCGGCGGTGTATCAGACCAAGGAATTGGCGCGGATGGTCGACTTCCTTTCGGTCGGCTCCAACGATTTGACCCAGTATTTGCTGGCGGTCGACCGTAACAACCCGCGTGTTGCCGACCTTTACGACTACCTGCATCCGGCGGTGTTGCAAGCCCTGCAAACGGTGGTGCGTGATGCGCATGCGGAAGGCAAACCGGTAAGTATCTGCGGCGAGATGGCCGGTGATCCGGCGGCGGCGGTGCTGTTGATGGCGATGGGCTTCGATAGTTTGTCGATGAACGCCACCAACTTGCCGAAGGTGAAGTGGATGTTGCGTCAGGTGAATCTGAGCAAGGCCAAGGATCTCTTGGCTGAGCTGATGACCATCGACAACCCGCAAGTTATCCACAGCTCGCTGCAATTGGCGCTGAAGAACCTTGGGTTGTCGAAGATGAATCCGCCGGCGGTCGTCAAGGCTCTCTAAAACCTTGAGGGCCTCTTCGCGAGCAAGCCCGCTCCCACATTGACCGCGTTCTAATCTTGGAATGTGGTCGAATGTGGGAGCGGGCTTGCTCGCGAAGGCGTCAGTTCAAACACCGCTAAACAACAATCTCCACCTCGCCCAAATGCCCGCCATACGGCCCAAAACTCCGCTCGACCATCCGCCGCGTCCCATTCGCCTGCACCACCAGCGCCGTACTCGCCCGCGTCCCATAACTCTGGCTGGCAATAAACACACTCGACAACAAAGTCTCCGTCGCCATCCCCACCCCGGTATCCGGCAGCTCAGCCGACGGCGCAACCTGCGGATCACTCAACAACCCCAGCAAAAGCTCTGGTTGCGGATCATCCAGCACTGCACTCAACGCAGCCTTGGCCTTGAGCAACTTCGGCCAAGGCGTATCCAGCCCGGCATTGGATAATCCATAGACGCCAGCCGCCAACATCACCGGCTCCGACAACCTTGCATTGAAATGCCACAACTCATGGCTGTTGCCGAGCAGCAGATTAAACCCGGCGTATTCCGTCGAACGCCCAACCACATCGATCAAATAATCATCAATCGACAGATCACCGGTCAGAAACCGCGCCACCAGTTCCCCTCGCGATTTGCGCGCCGGCGGCTGTTGCGGATCACGAATATTGGTCAGCGCCGCAAAGCGCCCATTAGCGCCAATCCCCAGCCAGGTGCCCCCAGCCTCAAGATCACGCCCCGCGTGCACGTGCGGCGCTTCGGGCCATGGCGCCAGCGGCAGGCTCGGTCGGGCGTAGAATTCGTCGCGGTTGGCCGCGACGATCAGCGGCTGGGCATGGCCCGGGCGCCAGGCGAAAACAATCAGGCACATAAGGTGATCCTTGTGTGTTTTTTGCTCACTCTACGCATCCAGCGCCCGTGCATCCATCGTAAGTGGAGCCGAAGGCCATGCATCCGTTACCATGCCGCTCCGGTTTTCGGGATGCGTCTGGGAGAGGGACATGGAATTTCTGCTCTATCTGGCGCTGGGCGCCTGTGCCGGCGTGTTGGCCGGGCTGTTCGGGGTAGGCGGCGGGATCATTATTGTCCCGGTGCTGGTGTTCAGTTTTACCTTGCAGGGCTTCGACCAGTCGATCCTCACGCATCTGGCAGTCGGCACTTCGCTGGCGACGATTATTTTCACCTCGGTCAACGCCGTGCGTGAGCATCATCGTCGAGGCGCAGTGCGCTGGCCGATCTTCATGTGGATGGCCGTGGGCATCCTGCTCGGCGCCGGTTTTGGTGCAGTGACGGCCGAGGCGATTTCCGGGCCGCACCTGCAAAAGATCATCGGCGTGTTCGCGTTGGTGATCTCGGTGCAGTTGGCGCTGGACGTCAAACCCAAGGCCAGTCGAACCGTGCCGGGCAAATTCGGTCTGACCGTGGCCGGCAGTGTGATCGGTTGGGCCTCGGCGATTTTTGGCGTTGGCGGCGGATCGCTGACCGTGCCGTTCCTGACCTGGCGCAGTGTGCCGATGCAGCAAGCGGTGGCGACGTCATCGGCCTGCGGTCTGCCGATCGCTTTGGTCAGTGCTTTAAGTTTCATGATTCTGGGCTGGCACGATCCGTTGTTGCCGCCGCATAGTCTCGGTTTTGTGTATTTGCCGGCGTTGTTGGGCATCGCCCTGACCAGCATGGTTTTCGCCCGCATCGGCGCGCGATTGGCGCACCGATTGTCGCCGCGCTTGCTGAAACGGCTGTTCGCCGCTTTGCTGTTCAGCGTGGGTTTGAGCTTCCTACTTTAACCGCGTCGCAATCCTGGCTTAATCCTGAGGTGGCAGCGTCGCCCGGGAATTTTGGTTTCAACTCTAACGAGGAGTCGCAATGCTGCCTTACCCGCAGATCGACCCGGTGGCCCTGGCCATCGGTCCGCTGAAAATCCACTGGTACGGTCTGATGTACCTGATCGGCATCGGCGGTGCGTGGCTGCTGGCGTCGCGCCGGCTCAACCGTTTCGACCCGACCTGGACCAAGGAGAAACTCTCCGACATGGTCTTCTGGATGTCGATGGGCGTGATCGTCGGCGGACGTCTGGGCTATGTGCTGTTCTACGACCTGAGCGCTTATCTGGCCAACCCGACGCTGATTTTCGAAGTGTGGAAGGGCGGCATGTCGTTCCACGGCGGCTTCATCGGGGTGATGCTGGCCGCGTTGTGGTTCGGCAAGCGCAACGGCAAGTCGTTCTTCCAGTTGATGGACTTCGTCGCGCCGATGGTGCCGATCGGTCTGGGCGCCGGGCGCATCGGTAACTTCATCAACGCCGAGTTGTGGGGCAAAGCCACCGACGTGCCGTGGGCCATGGTCTTCCCGCCATTCAGCGATCCGGCGCAACTGCCGCGTCACCCGTCGCAGCTGTATCAGTTCGCGCTCGAAGGCGTGGCGCTGTTCCTGATTCTGTGGATTTTCTCGCGCAAGCCGCGTCCGACCATGGCCGTTTCCGGCATGTTCGCGCTGTTCTACGGCATCTTCCGGTTCATCGTCGAATTCGTCCGCGTACCGGATGCGCAACTCGGCTACTTGGCCTGGAACTGGCTGACCATGGGCCAGGTGCTCTGCGTGCCGATGATCGTCGGCGGGCTGTTCCTGATCTGGCTGGCCTATCGTCGCGCACCGGCAGCACCGCTCGCGCCGACGGCTTAAACTACGAACCCCGGCGCGCGACGCCGGGGCTCAAAGGACACAGGTAACTCATGAAGCAATATCTCGAACTGGTCTCGCACGTCATTAAGAACGGCAGCAAACAGGCCAACCGCACCGGCATCAACACCATCAGTTTCCCGGGTGCGATGCTGCGTTTCGATCTGCAGGAAGGTTTTCCGGCGATCACCACGCGCAAAATGGCCTTCAAATCGGCCATCGGCGAGATGTGCGGGTTTCTTCGTGGCGTGAACAACGCCGCTGAATTCCGCGCGCTGGGCTGCAAGGTCTGGGATCAGAACGCCAACGAAAACGCGCAGTGGCTGGCCAACCCGTTCCGGCAGGGCGACGACGACCTCGGCGAAATCTACGGCGTGCAATGGCGCAAATGGCCGGCGTACAAGCAGATCCCGCTGAGCAACAGCGCCGCCATCGAACAAACCTTGAGCAACGGCTACAAGCAGATCGCTCAGGGCGAAGAAGACGGCCAGGCCTACGTGGTGCTGTACAAAGCCATCGACCAGGTGCGTCAGTGCGTCGACACGATCATCAAGGATCCGGGCAGCCGCCGGATTCTGTTCCACGGCTGGAACGTCGCTCAGCTGGATGAAATGGCTCTGCCGCCGTGCCACCTGCTGTACCAGTTCCATCCGAACGTCGAGACCAAAGAGATTTCACTGACCCTCTACATCCGCTCCAACGATCTGGGTCTGGGCACGCCGTTCAACCTTACCGAAGGCGCAGCGCTGCTGAGCCTGATCGGTCGCCTGACCGGCTACACGCCGCGCTGGTTCACCTATTTCATCGGTGATGCGCACGTCTACGAGAACCACCTGGACATGCTCAACGAACAGCTCAAGCGCGAGCCGTTCGCCATGCCTAAGCTGAAAATCTCCGATCGCGTGCCGGAGTTTGCCAAGACTGGCGTGTACCAGCCGGAATGGCTGGAACTGGTCGAGCCGAGCGACTTCTCGCTTGAAGGCTACGAACACCACGCGCCAATGACCGCGCCAATGGCGGTCTAGTCGGTAGGATCGTTCCCACGCTCTGCGTGGGAATGAATCCCGTGACGCTCTGCGTCACTTTGGACGCGGAGCGTCCATGGCGGCATTCCCACGCGGAGCATGGGAACGAGCGTTATGCGGTGTTCTTTAGTGGCCGTGGCTGCGGCCTACGTGGGAGTGTTCGACTTCGGTGGCGACCACTCCGCCGCTGACCTCCAGCCGCTGCAATATCCCGCATTGATCGGCCGTCGGCCCTTCGCCACAGCGTTGGCGCAGATCGAGCAGTTGCGTCTGCAACGCCAACAACCCATCAATCCGCGCCTTCACATGCTGGATGTGCTCGTCGATCAGCGTATTCACGCTTTCACACTGATCCTGCGGGCTGTCACGCATGGCCAGCAGGCTGCGGATTTCTTCGAGGGTCATGTCGAGGGTGCGGCAGTTGCGGATGAAGGTCAGGCGTTCGGCGTGGGCCTGGGTGTAGACGCGGTAGTTGCCGTCGCTGCGGGCCGGTTCCGGCAGGAGGTTTTCGCGCTCGTAGTAGCGGATGGTTTCCACGGCGCAGTCGGTGAGTTTGGCCAGTTCTCCGATCTTCATGACGGCAATCTCCAAAAGGGTGCTTGACCCTATAGTGGCTACAGGGTCTTTACTTGGCAACAGGCACCTTCATGGACGCGACCAATGAGCGATTCCCAGCACACCCACAAGCCCGGCGACGGCCACGATCACAGTCATAAATTGCAGCCTGTGCATAAGCATTCACAGGGCGGCGATTCTTGCTGCGGGTCGAAAGTCGCAGCGCCGGCCCCGGTGCATGCGCACGAAGATTCTTGCTGCTCGTCGAACGCCGCCGCGCCTGCACTGGTGCAACTGAGCGAAAAGACCACCGCCGATGCGCGGCTAAGCAGTTTCCGCATCGAGGCGATGGACTGCCCGACCGAGCAGACGCTGATCCAGAACAAGCTCGGCAAACTCACCGGCGTGCAGCAACTGGAATTCAACCTGATCAATCGCGTACTCGGCGTGACCCACAATCTGCCGGGCACCGAGCCGATCACCGAAGCGATCAAATCCCTCGGCATGCACGCCGAGCCGCTGGAGGCGGGCGTCGATTCGCCAGCCCCGGCGCCAGTGAAAAAACACTGGTGGCCGCTGGCGTTGTCCGGCATTGGTGCGCTTGCCGCTGAAGTCATTCATTTCACCAACGCCGCGCCCACCTGGGTGGTGGCGATTATCGCGCTGGTGTCGATCCTCAGCGGTGGCCTGACCACCTACAAAAAGGGCTGGATCGCCCTGAAGAACCGCAACCTCAACATCAACGCGCTGATGAGCATCGCCGTGACCGGTGCCATCCTCATCGGCCAGTGGCCGGAAGCGGCGATGGTGATGTTCCTGTTCACCGTCGCCGAGCTGATCGAAGCGCGCTCCCTCGACCGTGCGCGCAATGCGATCAGCGGCCTGATGCAGATGACGCCAGAGCAAGCCACGGTGTTGCAGGCTGACGGTTCGTGGGTCGAACAGGACGTGAAAAGCGTCGAACTCGGCGCCCGTGTGCGAGTGAAGCCCGGCGAGCGCATTGCGCTAGACGGCGAAGTGCTCAGCGGCAACTCGACCATCGACCAGGCGCCGATCACCGGGGAAAGCCTGCCGGTCGAGAAAACCGTCGGCGACAAAGTCTTCGCCGGCACTATCAACCAGGCCGGTTCACTGGAATACGCGGTCACCGCTGCGGCGAACAACTCGACGTTGGCGCGGATCATCCACGCCGTCGAACAAGCCCAAGGCGCGCGCGCACCGACCCAACGATTCGTCGATCAGTTCTCGAAAATCTACACGCCCGTGGTGTTCGTGTTTGCCTTGGCCGTGGCGATCATTCCGCCGTTGTTCATGGGCGCTGTGTGGTTCGACTGGATCTACCGCGCGCTGGTGTTGCTGGTGGTCGCGTGCCCGTGCGCACTGGTGATTTCCACTCCGGTGACCATCGTCAGCGGCCTCGCGGCAGCGGCGCGCAAAGGCATTCTGGTCAAGGGCGGCGTGTACCTGGAGGGCGGTTTCAAGCTCGACTATCTGGCGCTGGATAAAACCGGCACGATCACCCACGGCAAACCGGTGCAGACCGATTACCTGTCTCTCGACGCGACGACAGACGCCACCGCACCGGCAATCGCCGCTGCATTGGCCGGTCGTTCCGACCACCCGGTGTCGCTGGCCATCGCCAACGCCGCTGTGGATAAAAACTTCGCCGCGCTGATTGTGGATAACTTCGAAGCGCTGGGTGGGCGTGGCGTCAAAGGCGAAATCAACGGCCAGACCTATCACTTGGGTAACCATCGTCTGGTCGAAGAACTCGGCCTGTGCTCGCCAGCGCTGGAAGAAAAACTCTTCGCGCTGGAGAAACAGGGCAAATCCGTGGTGCTGCTGCTCGACAGCTCCGGCCCACTGGCGCTGTTCGCCGTGGCCGATACCGTCAAGGAAACCAGCCGCGAAGCGATCCGTCAGTTGCACGAACTCGGGGTGAAAACCTTGATGCTCACTGGCGACAACGTCCACACCGCGCAGGCGATTGCCGCGCAGGTAGGCATCGATGAAGCGCGCGGTGATTTGCTGCCAACCGACAAACTGCAAGCCATTGAAGACCTGTACAAGCAGGGCCATCGTGTGGGCATGGTCGGCGACGGCATCAACGACGCGCCAGCACTGGCCCGCGCCGAGATCGGTTTCGCCATGGCCGCGGCCGGTACCGACACGGCGATCGAAACCGCCGATGTCGCCCTGATGGATGACGATCTGCGCAAGATCCCGGCGTTCATCAGCCTGTCGCGCAACACCGCCAGCATCCTGAAACAGAACATCGCGCTGGCGCTGGTGATCAAAGCGATCTTTCTTGCGGTAACCTTCGCCGGGCTCGCCACCATGTGGATGGCGGTGTTCGCCGACATGGGCGTGAGCCTGTTGGTGGTGTTCAACGGTTTGCGCCTGCTGCGCAAATAGATGAGGAAGAGTTGTGCTGAGTGCCGAGCTGAAAGCGTTTTACATGGTCGCCCGCCTGGGCAGCATCACGCTGGCGGCGAAAAAACTCGGCCTCAGCCAACCGACCGTGACCACCCAGATACGTAATCTGGAAAGTCAGTATTCGGTGGAACTGTTCTACCGTGGCGGCCGGCGCCTGAGCGTCAGTGATGAAGGCGCGCGGTTGCTGCCGATGGTCAAGACGCTGTTGCAGCAGGAAGCCGACATCGAGTTTTTCCTGCGCAACAGCGGTCAGGTGCAGGGCACGTTGCGCATTGCCGCGACAGCGCCGTATTACATTCTCGATCTGGTGAAGACCTTTCGTGAGCGCTTGCCGCAAGTGGAGGTGTCGGTGGAAATCGGCAACTCGCAGCAGGTACTCGAAGCGCTGGAGGATTATCGGGTGGATATCGCCGCGTCGTCGCAATTGCTCGATGACGCGCGGTTGATTCGCCGGGTGCTCGGTACTGATCCGCTGGTGCTGGCGGTGCATCGCAATCATCCGTTGGCTGTGCAGGAGCATGTGACGTTGAGTGCGCTGGCCGGGCATACGTTGTTGATGCGTGAGTCGGGGTCGACCACGCGGCGGTTGACCGAAGAATTGCTGGCGAGTGCCGGGGTGAGTTTCGGTCCGTTGCTGGAGATTGGCAGCCGTGAGTCGATTCGGGAGGCGGTGTTGCGCAATATCGGCATCAGCATCATTGCCCGGCAGGAAGTGCCGCATGATCCGCAGTTGCGCGTGCTGACGATCGAGAATGCGCCGCAGATTCCTGAGTATCTGTATTGCCTGAAAGAGCGCAAGGGCGCGCGGTTGCCTGCGGCGTTCCTAGGCCTGGCCCAAGAAATGTCCCCCGCGTAATGATCGTTCCCACGCTCCGCGTGGGAATGCAGCCCGGGACGCTCTGCGTCCCAAGAGCCGAACGCGGAGCGTCCGATGAGGCGTTCCCACGCAGAGCGTGGGAACGATCTCTGGTGAACCAAAATCCCTGAATACCACTATCAGCAGTTTTTGCCTCGTTGCCACATGACGGACGCATTACAACTCTAGGATTGGCCCCATCTGCTTGATGAGGTCTGTCCATGAATCCTGCCATCGCAACTGCCCTGACCAACCCCGGTGCGCCGATGAAAGTGCGCGGCGTGCAGAAACGCTTCGGCGCGTTCACCGCGCTGGATAACGTCTCCCTCGACGTCGCTGCCGGTGAACTGGTGTGCCTGCTCGGCCCGTCGGGCTGTGGCAAAACCACGTTGCTGCGCTGCATCGCCGGTCTGGAGAAACAGGACAGCGGCGAGCTGTACCTCGGCGATCGCGACGTTTCGCACCTCGCCCCGCAGGCTCGCGACTACGGGATTCTGTTCCAGTCCTACGCGCTGTTCCCCAATCTGACCGTCGAAGCGAACATTGCCTACGGCCTCGCCGGCAGCGGTCGCGACGAAGTGCGCCGTCGCGTCGGCCAGATGCTGGAACTGGTCGGCCTCATCGGCAGCGAGAAAAAATACCCCGGCCAATTGTCCGGCGGCCAACAGCAGCGTGTCGCACTGGCCCGTGCTCTGGCACCAGCTCCCTCGCTGCTGTTGCTCGATGAACCGATGTCCGCCCTCGACGCCCGCGTCCGCGAGCATCTGTGCACCGAACTGCGCCAGTTGCAACGCAACCTCGGCATCACCACGCTGATGGTCACGCACAATCAGGACGAAGCCATGCTGATGGCCGACCGTATCGCGGTGATGAACAACGGCCGCGTCGAGCAGTACGCCACCCCGCAGGAAATCTACAACCGCCCGGCCACGCCGTTCGTGGCCGAGTTTGTCGGGCAGGGCAACTGGCTGCCATTCCAGCGCAGCAGCGACAGTCACGCGCAGGTCGGCGGGATGAACCTGCGCCTCAGCGACGGCAGCGTCCAGCGCGCTTCGGGCCGTTTGTTCTGCCGCCCGGAAGCGATCAACGTCAACCCGCCGGTGCACGAAGAGAACCTGTTCCCGGCCAAAGTCCGCGAGATCACCTTCCTCGGCAACCGCTGTCGCATGAGCTTCGAACTCGATCAATTGCCTGGCCACGCCTTGCTCGCCGAACTCGCCCCGGAAGCCATGCCGCGCCTCGGCGCCCAGCAAATCATGGTCGCCTTGCCGCCGCGCAGCCTGCAGGTGTTTGCCTGATGAACAGCAACCTCGCGCTGCCGCTACCGCACAAGCAGGTGCGACAGTCCTCGAAAGCCGAGATCGGCGACCGAATTTTTGTCGTCGGCGGCAAAGTCCTCCTGCTGGTGTTGCTCGGCGTCGCGGTGTTGCTGCCGTTGCTGGCGATCTTCTGGCGTGGCTTCAGCAACGAGGCCGGGCAGGGCGGTGGCTGGATCGCGGCGAAGGAGATGGTCACCAGCGCGAATTTCCACTGGCTGCTCGGCAACAGTCTGAAAGTGTCCCTCAGCGTTGCGGCCATCGTCGTACCGCTGGCTTACCTGTTTGCCTACGCGCTGCAACGCACAATGATTCCGGCGAAGGGCATCTGGCGCGGGATTTCCTTGCTGCCGCTGATGGCGCCGTCAATGCTGCCGGGGATTGCACTGGTTTATCTGTTCGGCAACCAGGGCATGTTGCGCGGACTGCTCTCGGACAACATCTACGGGTTTTGGGGGATTGTGCTGGGCGAGGTGATTTACACCTTCCCGCATGCGCTGATGATTCTGCTCTCGGCATTGTCGCTGGCCGATGCGCGATTGTTCGATGCGGCGTCGAGCATGGGCGCCAGTCCGGCCAAAGCCTTTCGCAGCATCACTTGGCCGGCGACGCGGCAGGCTGTGTTCGCTGCGTTCTGTCTTGTATTCACCCTGACCATCACCGATTTCGGTGTGCCAGTGGTCGTCGGTGGCGACTATCAAGTGCTGGCGCTGGAAGCCTACAAAGCCGTGGTCGGCCAACAACAATTCGGTCGCGGCGCGTTGATTGGCATGGTGCTGTTGCTGCCGGCGCTGTTCAGCTTCGGTGTCGATGCCTGGCTGCGTCGGCGTCACGGTGACTCCATGAGCGGTCGGGCGCAGGTGTTCAAACCGGCGCCGTCGAAGCTGCGTGATGGCTGCTATCTGGCGATTGTTTTGCTGATCAGCGCGGCGTTGATTCTGGTGTTCGGCATGGCGGTGTTTTCGTCGCTGGTGAAGTTTTGGCCGTACAACCTGTCGCTGTCGCTCAATCATTACCAGTTCAACGAAACCGCTGGCGGTGGCTGGCTGGCTTACAGCAACAGTTTGAAAATGGCGCTGGGCACGGCGTTGATCGGCAGCGTGCTGATCTTCACCGGCGCTTATCTGATGGAGAAAACCCGCGATCAGCGCGGCCTCAACCTGGCGTTGCGCATGCTCAGTTTTGTGCCGATGGCGGTGCCGGGGCTGGTGCTCGGTCTGGGTTACGTCTTCTTCTTCAACCTTACGGGTAATCCGCTGCACGTGCTGTACGGGACGATGACGCTGCTGATCGTCTGCACCATTGCGCACTACCTGACCACCGCCCAAATGACCGCGACCACTGCATTGCGCCAACTCGACGCCGAGTTCGAAGCCGCCGCGCTGTCGCTGAAGGCGCCGCTGTATCGGCATTACCTGCGCGTCACCGTGCCGATCTGCCTGCCGGCGCTGCTGGACATTGTGCGCTACCTGTTCGTCTCGGCGATGACCACGGTTTCTGCCGCGATCTTCCTCTACAGCCCCGACACCATCCTCGCGGCGGTCGCAGTGCTGAACATGGATGACGCCGGCAACGTTGGCGGCGCGGCGGCGATGTCGACCCTGATTCTGTTCACCTCGGCGGGCGTGTCCTTGCTGCTGGCGTGGGCTTCGCGCGGCTTGCTGCGCCGTTCTCAAGCCTGGCGGCAAACCGCGCCCGGTCACTGATTCACACCCTCAACTCAAAAGACAGGATACCGATCATGTTCAAGCCTTTGGCCCTGGCCGCTGCTGTGCTCGCTACTTTCAGCCTGAATGCCTTCGCGGCAAAAACCGAGTTGACGGTGTACACCGCCCTCGAAGCCGAGCAACTGAAGTCCTACAAAGAAGCCTTCGAAAAAGCCAACCCGGACGTCGAGATCAAATGGGTGCGCGATTCCACCGGGATCATCACCGCCAAACTGCTCGCCGAAAAGGCTCGCCCGCAGGCTGACGCGGTGTGGGGCCTGGCGGCTTCGAGCCTGGCGATCCTCGACCAGCAAGGCATGCTGCAAAGCTACGCGCCGAAGGATCTCGGCAAGATCGGCGCGAACTACCGCGACGCCGCCAACCCGCCAGCCTGGGTCGGCATGGACGTCTGGGCCGCGACCATCTGCTTCAACACTGTCGAAGCCGAGAAGCAGGGTTTGACCAAGCCAGTGAGCTGGCAGGATCTGACCAAGCCTGAGTACAAGGGCAAGATTGTTATGCCGAACCCGGCGTCGTCCGGCACCGGTTTCCTCGACGTCAGCGCCTGGCTGCAAACCTTCGGCGAGAAGCAGGGCTGGGCGTACATGGATGGCCTGCACCAGAACATTGGTCAGTACGTTCACTCCGGTTCCAAGCCTTGCAAGTTAGCGGCGGCGGGCGAGTTTCCGATCGGGATTTCCTTTGAATACCCGGCGGTACAGCTGAAGCGTCAGGGCGCGCCGCTGGACATTATTCTGCCGAAGGAAGGTCTGGGCTGGGAGATCGAAGCGACTGCCGTGATCAAAGGCACGCCGCACGAAGAAGCGGCGAAGAAACTGGCTGACTTCTCGGCGAGTGCTGAGGCGATGGATTTGTACAAAGAGAACTTCGCTGTTCTTGCACAGCCGGGGATCGCCAAGCCGCAGACCGAATTGCCGGCGGATTATGAGCAGCGTTTGATCAAGAACGACTTTGCCTGGGCCTCGAAGAATCGCGACGAGATCCTGACTGAGTGGCGCAAGCGTTATGACGGCAAGTCCGAGAAAGTGGCTGCCAAGTAAGATCTTTATCGACTGACAGGGCCCCTTCGCAAGCAAGCTCGCTCCCACACTGATCGTTCCCACGCTCCGCGTGGGAATGAATCCCGTGACGCTCCGCGTCACTATGGACGCAGAGCGTCCTTGGCTGCATTCCCACGCGGAGCGTGGGAACGATCATTGAGGTAGCTTCATGACACACCACAAAGACCTGCTCATCGTCGGCGCCGGCATTCTGGGCCTGTCCCACGCCTACGCCGCCGCCAAACGCGGCCTCAAGGTCGCCGTTTTCGAACGCACCGCCACCCCCCTCGGCGCTTCGGTGCGCAACTTCGGCCAGGCCCTGGTCACCGGCCAGCCCCCCGGCCCGATGCTTGAACTGGCCAAGGCCAGCCGCGAGATCTGGGGCGACTGGGCGCAACTCGCCGGGCTGCAAATCAAGCGCAACGGCTCGTATCTATTCGCCAGAACCGAAGTCGAAGAACACCTGCTCGAAACCTTCTGCGCCACTCGCGCGATTGAACACGGCTACAACGTCGACCTGCTGCGCGGTGCCGCCCTGCGCGATCTCTACAACGGCCAGTTCCGCCATCACCGCGCCGCGCTTCATGGCATCGACGATCAACAGCTGTATTCGCGCGAAGCGATCCCGGCGCTGATTGATTACCTGCGTCGCGACCTCGGCGTCGAGTTTCACTTCTCCACGCTGGTGCGCGACGTAGAACCCGGTCACCTGCACAGCACCGCCGGCAGCTTTACCGCCAAGCAGATCATCGTCTGCTCCGGTCATGATTATCAGACGTTGCTGGCCGAGCCAATCGCCGCCCTCGACCCGCAAATCTGCCGTCTGCAAATGCTCCGCGCCAAACCGCAGATCGATCTGAATCTGCAACATGCCTTGCTCACCGGCCTCAGTTGCGTGCACTACGGCGCCTTCGCTGATCTGCCGGAAGCGGCGGCGGTGCAGGCGCAAATCCTCCGCGAACAACCGCATCTGCACGACAACGGCATCCACCTGCTGATCAGCCCGACGCCGTACGGCGAACTGATCATCGGCGACTCGCACCATTACGGCAGCGACGCTTCACCGTTCAATGCCGAGCAAGTGGACAACTGGATGATCGAGCTGGCCGAGCAAACACTGAGCTGCAAGGTGCAAGTGGTCGAGCGCTGGCAGGGCGTCTATGGTTCTCGGGGGCCGGGGCCGTTTTCGTTGCTGCGCCCGGCAGCGGGGCTGAGTGTGGCGCTGATGCACACCGGCGTCGGCATGAGCGTCGGCCCGGCGATGGCCGAACGCAACGTCGCACAGTTGTTGGAGGAAATTTGATGACAGGTCACGAGCAAACCGTCGCCAAGGTATTCGCGCTGTACGAGCGCTTCGGCACCAGCGATTACATCGGCGAGCCGGTGTCGCAGATCGAGCACATGTCCCAGGCCGCTGAACTGGCGATCGCCGAGGGTTTTGATGATGAAGTGGTGCTCGCGGCGTTCTTCCATGACATCGGCCATTTGTGTGGCGAAGGCGCGGAGAACATGGGCGGCTATGGCGTGGTCAGTCATGAACGGCTGGGCGCGGATTATTTGCGTGAGGCCGGTTTCAGCGAGCGTATGGCGCGGCTGGTGGAATATCACGTGCAGGCCAAGCGGTACCTGACATTGCGTGAGCCGGGGTATTTTGATCGGCTGAGTGAGGCGAGTCGGCGGACGCTGGAGTATCAGGGCGGGGTGATGACGGAGGCTGAGGCGGAGGTGTTTGAGCGGGATCCGTTGTGTGCGGTCAGTTTGCGGATGCGGCAGTGGGATGAGTTGGCCAAGGAGATGGCGGTGCCGGTGATTGATTTGGCGGTTCTCAAGCGCAAGGCTGAGGTTTTGTTGTCGGCAGGGTGATTGTCGCCCTCACTGTAGAGACCGGTACATCCTTTACAAATTAGACCGGGGACATCGTTTACACCTTTACAGGCTTGAAACGCGTTTGGCGCCCCTTTCAAGCCTGCCTAAACAGTGGCTGCAAAGGTACAGTTCCCAAGCATCATCAGCCACCTCCTTCAGCGCGATGTCCTCTCCAATCAGAGCCTCTCCTAGAAAAATCAGCTGTCCTTTCCATTTAATTTCCCCATTTGACCGAACCTTGCGCACTTCAACATCGGAACCATATTCAAGCGCAGGCAAGTAACCGGGATAAGCGCGTATCGACGGGCTATAGACAGATGCCGGTGGTTTCATGCCCAGCGCGGTATGCGGTCGGTGGTGGTTGAAGTCTTGGATGAAATCCTGAAAAGCCAGTTGCTGGCGCACCAGGTTTTCCGCCGGTGGCACTGCTGCCTTTAACGTTCGATGCATTCGTTCATGTCGACCATTTTGGTCGGGACGGCCAGGCGTAATCGTTTCGACATGGATTCCAAGCCTGATGAACCAAACCGATAACTTCGAAAGTCGCGCCAGACCTGTCGACGCGAAAGGAGCGCCATTGTCAGTGCGGATCACATCCGGCAGCCCATATTCTCGAAAAGCCCACTCGAAGCCTTCCCGCGTCGGCGCTCCGTGCGTACTGGGCAAAGCGCGACAGACGAATAAAAAGCGGCTCATCTGATCGGTTATGGTCAGCGGATAGCACCAATTACCGTCCTGCATTTTGAACTGCCCTTTGTAATCAGCACACCAAGTCTGGTTGGGCGCGTCGACCGGACGCAAATGTGTCGGAGCACGGGGACGCGGGGGATAGGGCCGTCGCGCCACCACCAAACCAGCTTTCTTCAGCCACTCCCCGGCGGTACTCGCCGCCGGCCATTGGATATGCGAATCGGAAACGCGCAGGCGATCAATGATCTGTTTGGATCCCCGATCGGGATGTTCGTTTTTCTTGGCCAGCAACTTGGCGATGATTTCGTCGGGCGTTTGATGAGGACAGTTCAACGGCTTGCGCGATTGCTCTTTCAAGCCATCTACGCCCAACGCTGCGTATCGTTCCAGCCACTTGTCGATGGTCGGACGGCTGACGCCATAGCGCCGGCTTAATTGGCTCTTGGTGTAACTGCCGCCAAGCCAGTCGCTGACTAACTTCACTCGTTGATCCATTGGGGACTCTTGATTCCAGGGCATGGTCAGCACCTCCTGACCATAATTGATACCTGTAAACCATGTCCCCGGTCTCAAACGTAAAGGATGTACCCGGTCTTTACCCACCCCAGCCCTCTCCCGGAGGGAGAGGGAGCCGATCTTCATGCCTTTCAAAACCTGAGTTCGACTGGATATCTCAGGTCGATCTATGACGGAAGAACAACACGGTCAGCTCCCTCTCCCTCCGGGAGAGGGCTGGGGTGAGGGTCGGCGTTTACAGCTCAAGCACTTTCTCCACCAACGCCTCAATCTGCTCCTGCCTTTCCGCCTGATTCAACTTCGCCTGCGGATTCAACGACGACCACTGCGGATGCGCCCGCGCCTTGTTCAGCGCCTCCGGCAACTTGCCCTCACGCCAGGTCTTATCCTGCGGAGTAGCCACCTGAACCGCATCCATCGCCGCATGCCCACGCTGATCCAGCGCCAACACCAACTGCCGCTGACGCAGCGCCAACAGCCGCAATACCCCGTCATCCACCGTCAGTTCACGCTGCCCTTTGATCTTGCCGAGCAAGCGACTGCCATAACTACGCGCCGTCTGCAGCGCACCCCCGGCAATCGCCCCCGCCAACGCCGCTGCGCCAAGGGTAATCCCGCCAACCAGCAAATCCACCCCAACGCCCATCGAGCAACGGCAAATCACTCGCCGCGGCATCCTGCGGACGAAACGCATACAGCTTGAGCAGCGCCTCAACACACTTCTGCTCGCGCTGACGGACAGCCTTGCGCAGTTCGCTGATGGCTTGCTGTTCCTGCGCAGCTTCGCTGACCACACTGCGCCGGCACGCCGCACAGTCGATCAACAATTCAGCAATCAACCGCGCCGCACTTTGCTGACGCGCCAGGCGCTGAGCCTGTTGATCAGCAATCAACCGTTCCAGTTGCGGACGATCATTTTCCAGCAGCAGCGCAAGGCTTTCATAGAGCCGCCGCTCGCCATCTTCAGGCGGCGCCACGCTGTCGAAACGCACCAACGCATGCAGCCCCAGCCGCGCCAGCGCCTCGCGCCAATCCGGCTCGCGATGGTTGGCGCTGCTGACAAAATTCAGCACCGGCAGCAGCGGTTTACCGCAACTGGCGAGCACTTCCAGTTCATCACGGTACTTGGCCAGCACCGGTTCGCGCGCGTCGATCACATACAAACCGGCGTCGGAGGCGAGCAGTTGCCGCAGCACTTTCGCCTCCTGCTCGAAACGCTGACGTGCCTCGCTGCCGTCGAGAAACCGCGCCAGCCGCGCCGGGCCATCGAGGCGTTCGCCGGGGCGTTCCAGGCGCTCGAGAAAATCCAGCAGGGCGATGGCATCTTCCAGCCCCGGCGTGTCGTAGAGGTCGAGCAATGGCTCGCCATCCACTGACAACCGCGCGCCTTCGACATGCCGTGTGGTGCTTGGGCGATGAGACACTTCGCCGAAGCCGACATCGCGGGTCAACGTGCGCAGCAGCGAGGTTTTACCGACGTTGGTGTGGCCGACCACCGCGAGTTTCAGCGGCGCTTTCCAGGCATCAGTCATGACCCGTCTCCAGCCAGTTCAACGGCGCGCAATCGGCGAACGGCAACTCCAGTTGTTGCAGCGCTATGTGCCAGTCGCCGAGGCGTTCACCATCCAGCGCTTCACCGGGCGGTGCTTGCAGCAGCCAGACGCGAGTCTCGCCCGCACTGCGCGCCAGTTCGGCGATCAAGGCGAGGCTGCCGCGATCCGGCGAGCGCCGTGGGTCGCAGGCAATCGCCAGACGTGCCGGCGGGAAGCGACTGAGTTGTTCGAGAAGTTTATGGCGTGATTCGCGGCTGTCGAGGATGCCAGCATTGCTGACATTTTTCGGCAGCGCGGGCGGCCATGGACGTTGTTCATCGAGTTCGATGGCGACCAGCAATGCGCCTTCGCTGGCGAATTCGCCAACACTGCTTTCGACGCGATGCAGTTGCGCAGGCTCCGGATCGTTGACGCCGAGGCGTTCGCTGGTCGGCATCAGGCGTTCACGCAATTGCGCATAGCCGGGCAGATTCAGGTCCAGACGCAGCGCGGTTTTGCCGCTGTTCCAGCGCCAGAAACACAACAGCGTCAGCAGCAGACGCGGCAGCACGCCGTACACCACCAAAACGCCAACCAGCCAGGTCGCCCAGGCCTGACGGGCGCTTTCGATGTCGAGCGCACCGTCGCCGCTGGCGCGGATCATCTCCACCGTCGGCACGTTGAAGCCGAGCAGCGACGGTAGATACCCCAGCGCGTGAGTGACATGGATAAAGGTGTCGGCGCTGAGAATCGTGGTTTCCCAGACGAAGCCGTAGCGCCGGGTCGCCATCAGCGTCAGCAGCAGAATCAGCGCGTTGAGCATCGCCAGCAACCACAAACCGTTGACCAGCGTACCGAGCGCCCAGCGATTGAGTTTCTTGCGTTGCAGCATCAGCAGCAGGGCGGGCGCCAGTTGCGCGGCTTTGGCGTCGCGGGCCAGTTTTTCGCTGAGCCACAGCCACAATCGTCCGAGCGTGGCGCCGTGTTCGCCGGCAAAGATCAAGCCCAGCAACCAGCTCAGCAGCAGAATCAGGTTCAGCCCGAGCAGACTGCCCAAGGCCCAGAACACATTGACCGGCGTCTGGCCGAGTGCGGCGAAGGCCAGACCGGCGCCGCTCAATACCGCGAAGATCATCAGCAACATCAGCGCCAGACGCGCGCCTTGCAGCCAGTGTTTGAGTGCGGCCGTCAGCCCGTCACGTTCGGCCAGCCATAACGCGCGGCGTTGAATGCGGCTCGGCAGATCGCCGCCGGCCGCGCGCGCCAGTCGATTGGCTTCCAGATCTTCCAGCGGGCCTGCGTGTTCTTCGCGCAGGCGCACGGTTTCGGTGAGCCAGAGGTTTTGCAGTGGAGTCAGTTCAGTCACGCGGCATCCCGTCGCTTAATCCAGCGCTGAGCATAACCGCTGTGGCGCTTATCGGGGTAAGCGCGGCTCTGGTATCCTCGCCGGCATGACTAAATCACTCCCCCTCAGCCTGATCGCAGCCCTCGGTGAAAACCGCGTGATCGGCGTCGACAACAGCATGCCCTGGCACCTGCCGGGGGACTTCAAATACTTCAAGGCCACGACCTTGGGCAAGCCGATCATCATGGGTCGCAAGACCTGGGATTCGCTCGGCCGACCGTTGCCGGGGCGCTTGAACATCGTGGTCAGCCGTCAGGCCGATCTGGTGCTCGAAGGTGCGGAAGTGTATCCGTCGCTGGAAGCCGCAGTGGTTCGCGCCGAGGAATGGGCGAAAGAGCAGGGCGTTGATGAGTTGATGCTGATTGGTGGCGCGCAGTTGTACGCGCAAGGGCTGGCGCAGGCGGATCGTCTGTATCTGACGCGCGTGGCGTTGAGCCCGGAAGGGGATGCGTGGTTTCCGGAGTTTGATTTGAACGACTGGAAACTGGTGTCGAACGTTGAAAACCCGGCGGTTGAAGATAAGCCGGCGTACAACTTCGAAGTCTGGGAAAAAGCCTAAATTGTGGCGAGGGGATTTATCCCCGTTGGGTTGCGCAGCAGCCCCAAAATAATGGGGTCGCTACGCAACCCAACGGGGATAAATCCCCTCGCCACAAGTATGTGTTGCAGTTAAGCCTGAGCAAGCTCCGCATGCTCATCGGCATCCAGCAACTCTTTATCGGTCTGTTGCATCACCTGACTGGTAATCGCACCCGCCGTGATCGAACCACTCACGTTCAACGCCGTGCGCCCCATATCAATCAGCGGTTCAACCGAAATCAGCAATGCCACCAATGACACCGGCAAACCCATCGCCGGCAGCACGATCAGCGCCGCGAACGTCGCGCCGCCACCGACACCGGCCACACCGGCCGAACTCAGCGTCACAATCGCCACCAACGTCGCGATCCACAGCGGATCCAGCGGGTTGATGCCCACGGTCGGCGCAACCATCACCGCCAACATCGCCGGGTACAGCCCCGCGCAACCGTTCTGGCCAATCGTCGCACCGAACGATGCGGCAAAACTCGCCACCGACTGCGGAATCCCCAGACGACGCGTCTGCGCTTCAATGCTCAGTGGAATGCTTGCCGCGCTCGAACGGCTGGTGAACGCGAACGTCAGCACCGGCCAGATCTTGCGGAAGAATCGCAGCGGATTGATCCCGGCCGCTGACACCAGCAAACCGTGTACGACAAACATCAGGCCCAGACCCAGATACGACACCACGACAAAACTGCCGAGTTTGATGATGTCCTGCAGGTTGGAACCGGCGACCACTTTGGTCATCAGCGCCAGCACACCGTACGGGGTCAGCTTCATCACCAGACGCACCAGACGCATCACCCAGGCTTGCAGGGTGTCGATGGCGTTGATCACTTTCTGACCTTTCTCGACGTCATCCTTGAGCAGTTGCAGCGCGGCGACCCCTAGGAATGCGGCGAAAATCACCACGCTGATGATCGACGTCGGCTTGGCCCGCGCCAGGTCGGCGAACGGGTTTTGCGGGATGAACGACAGCAGCAGTTGCGGCACATTCAGGTCGGCGACCTTGCCGGCGTAGTCGGTCTGAATGGTTTGTAGACGAGCCATTTCCTGGGTGCCGGCGACCAGACCTTCGGCGGTGAGGCCGAACAGGTTGGTCAGGCCGATGCCAATCAGCGCGGCAATCGCGGTGGTGAACAGCAACGTGCCGATGGTCAGGAAGCTGATTTTGCCCAACGACGATGCGTTGTGTAGACGCGCCACGGCGCTGAGGATCGAGGCGAACACCAGCGGGATTACGATCATTTGCAGCAACTGCACGTAGCCGTTGCCGACCAGATCGAACCAGCCGATCGAGGTTTTCAGAATCGGGTTGCCGGCACCGTAAACGGTGTGCAGCGCCACGCCGAAAGCCACGCCCAGAGCGAGTGCGAGCAGGACTTTTTTCGCCAGGCTCCACGTGGTGTGGCGGGTTTGCGCCAGACCGAAGAGCAGGGCGAGGAACACCAGCAGGTTGAGAATCAACGGTAGGTTCATGAGAACTCCAGAAAGACTTTGCCAACAGCCTTCCGGGGCTGCTGCGAACCGGCAAGCCTAACAGCTTGATTTGCAATGATTTAATACCGAAATCTTAGGGCGTCCGTCGTTTTTGGAATAAGCGCTTGTCGCTCTCGGCAATGCATCTGGCGCAAATAGCGGCGTGGGCGGTCGCTGACAGACGAGGACTGTCATACACATTTGTTAGCGTCGATGCTTTTACATCAGGGAGAAAGCGTCGATGAAATTCGCACCGAAATTTCTGGCTGTCGCACTGGCTGTGGGCATGGGCCTGGCTTCTCAGGCTTTCGCCACCGACCTGAAACACTGGCCGGCGGATCAGGCGAAAGCGCTGGACGCGATGATCGCGGCCAACGCCAACAAAGGTAACTACGCGGTGTTCGACATGGACAACACCAGTTACCGCTACGACCTCGAAGAGTCGTTGCTGCCGTTCATGGAAAACAAGGGCCTGATCACCCGCGACAAACTCGACCCCTCCCTGAAACTGATGCCGTTCAAGGACACCGCCGACCACAAGGAAAGCCTGTTCAGTTACTACTACCGACTCTGCGAAGTCGACGACATGGTCTGCTACCCGTGGGTGGCGCAGGTGTTTTCCGGTTTTACGCTCAAGGAACTCAAAGGCTACGTCGATGAGCTGATGGCCTCGGGCAAACCGGTGCCGGCGACTTATTACGAAGGCGATGTGGTCAAGAAGCTCGACGTCAATCCGCCGAAAATTTTTACCGGCCAGCAAGAGCTGTACAACAAGCTGATGGAGAACGGCATCGAGGTTTACGTGATGACCGCGGCTTCCGAGGAGCTGGTGCGCATGGTCGCGGCGGATCCGAAGTACGGCTACAACGTCAAACCGCAAAACGTTATCGGCGTGACCACGCTGCTGAAGAACCGCGAGACTAACGAACTGACCACCGCGCGCAAACAGATCACCGCCGGCAAATATGACGAGAAGGCCAATCTGGGGCTGGAGCTGACGCCATACCTGTGGACGCCGGCGACGTGGATGGCCGGCAAACATGCGGCGATCCTCACTTACATCGACGAGTGGAAAAAACCGGTATTGGTCGGTGGCGATACGCCGACCAGCGACGGTTACATGCTGTTCCACGATGTTGATGTGGCCAAGGGCGGGATTCACCTGTGGATCAACCGCAAGGACAAGTACATGACGCAGTTGAACGGCATGATGGCCAAACACGCAGCGGCGCAGGCGAAGGAAGGGTTGCCGGTGACGGCGGACAAGAACTGGGTGATCGTCAAGCCTGAAGAAATCCAGTAACCCCCTGTAGGAGCTGCCGAAGGCTGCGATCTTTTGATCTTGTTTTAAGGGCAAGATCAAAAGATCGCAGCCTTCGGCAGCTCCTACAGGGAACGATCAGCCCCGCACTCAGGCGGGGCATTTTTTTTCGACGTTTAAGGCTTACAGCCCGTCAAGCATCGCTTTGTTACGTACCGCACCTTTGTCGGCGCTGGTCGCCAGCAGGGCGTAGGCCTTGAGGGCGGTGGTCACTTTGCGTGGACGAATCTCGACCGGTTTCCAGCCTTTCTTGTCCTGTTCGGCGCGGCGTGCCGCCAGTTCTTCGTCGCTGACCATCAGATTGATCGAGCGGTTCGGGATGTCGATCAGCACTTTGTCGCCGTCCTGCACCAGACCGATCGCGCCGCCGGCCGCTGCTTCTGGCGAAGCGTGACCGATGGACAGGCCGGACGTACCGCCGGAGAAACGACCGTCGGTGAGCAATGCGCAGGCTTTGCCCAGGCCTTTGGATTTCAGGTACGAAGTCGGGTAGAGCATTTCCTGCATGCCCGGGCCGCCTTTCGGGCCTTCGTAGCGAATGATGACGATGTCGCCAGCCTTCACTTCGTCAGCGAGGATGCCGCGTACGGCGCTGTCCTGGCTTTCGAAGATCTTCGCGTTGCCTTCGAAGACGTGGATCGACTCGTCGACACCAGCGGTTTTCACCACGCAGCCATCGAGAGCAATGTTGCCGTACAGCACGGCCAAACCACCTTCTTGCGAATAGGCGTGTTCGACGCTGCGGATGCAGCCGTTTTCACGGTCGTCATCGAGGGTTTCCCAACGGGTCGACTGGCTGAATGCCGTCTGCGTCGGAATACCGGCAGGGCCGGCCTTGAAGAAGTGGTGCACGGCTTCATCGTCAGTCTGGGTGATGTCCCACTTAGCGATGCCTTCTTCCATGCTGCGGCTGTGCACGGTCGGCAGGTCGGTGTGCAGCAGACCGCCACGGGCCAGCGAACCGAGGATGCTGAAGATGCCGCCAGCACGGTGCACGTCTTCCATGTGGTACTTCTGGATGTTCGGCGCCACTTTGCACAGCTGCGGAACAGTGCGCGAAAGACGGTCGATGTCGCGCAGGTCGAAATCGATCTCGGCTTCCTGGGCGGCAGCGAGCAAGTGCAGGATGG
This sequence comes from Pseudomonas sp. 18058, assembly GCF_902706155.1. NCBI lineage: Bacteria > Pseudomonadati > Pseudomonadota > Gammaproteobacteria > Pseudomonadales > Pseudomonadaceae > Pseudomonas > Pseudomonas sp. 18058. Next base: position 98,497 of record NZ_CACSJY010000005.1, on the reverse strand, counting down.
TGTTGGTCGAACCGCCCATGGCGATGTCGAGCGTCATCGCGTTCTCGAACGCCTTGAAGTTGGCAATGTTACGCGGCAGTACCGATTCGTCGTTCTCGCCGTAGTAGCGCTTGCACAGCTCGACGATGGTGCGGCCAGCCTGCAGGAACAACTGTTCGCGGTCGCTGTGGGTGGCGAGAGTCGAACCGTTGCCCGGCAATGCCAGACCCAGTGCTTCAGTCAGGCAGTTCATCGAGTTGGCGGTGAACATGCCGGAGCACGAACCGCACGTCGGGCAGGCGCTGCGCTCGTACTCAGCGACTTTCTCGTCAGAAGCGCTTTCGTCGGCAGCGATCACCATGGCATCGACAAGGTCGAGGCCGTGGGAGGCGAGTTTGGTCTTGCCGGCTTCCATCGGGCCGCCGGAAACGAAGATCACCGGAATGTTCAGGCGCAAGGCAGCCATCAACATGCCCGGGGTGATCTTGTCGCAATTGGAGATGCACACGATGGCGTCGGCGCAGTGGGCGTTGACCATGTACTCGACAGAGTCGGCGATGATCTCGCGGCTCGGCAGCGAATAGAGCATGCCGTCGTGACCCATGGCGATGCCGTCATCCACGGCGATGGTGTTGAATTCTTTCGCTACACCGCCAGCGCGTTCGATTTCGCGGGCGACCAGTTGGCCCAGATCCTTCAGGTGCACGTGGCCCGGTACGAACTGGGTGAACGAGTTGGCAATGGCGATGATCGGCTTTTTGAAGTCGTCATCTTTCATCCCCGTGGCGCGCCACAGTGCGCGGGCGCCGGCCATGTTGCGGCCGTGGGTGGATGTTTTCGAGCGATAATCTGGCATGGAGCACTCCGGGCGGCTAATCAGGTACTAAATGGGAGTGAGCTTCTATTGACCTCTGGAACACTCAGAAATGGCCGTGTGTCCGGAAGTTGCCGATGACGTTGCGGGATCGCCGCTGGTCTCAGCCTGAGCTCATAAACCCGCCGGGGATGAATGGCGATGAATCTGCCGATTCTACACCGCTGGCGTCTGGAGGGAATGGCGCAAAGTGTTGTTCCAGTGCCGACGGCGTGTGTGGCATGACGACCGGCAGCTTTAATCACCGCCCGGCTGCGTCATGGCATGGCTTTCATGGATTCTGGCGCGACGGCTGATCCGACTGTTCAATGCTAATGCCACGCCACTGAGCAGGACAAAGCTGTAACCCAGCGTGGCTTGCAGGTTGGCCGGGCTCAGGCTGATCAATGCGCTGATAAGGCCGCCGCAGATAAAAGTGAGGGTGCTGCCCGCCGCCGCCGAGGTACCGGCAAGCTCGGGGAACAGGCCCATGGCTTTCGACGTGGCGGCCGGGCGCGCGATGGTGGTGCCGGCGGTGCAGATCAGCATCGGAATCAGCACGGTCGCTGACGTCAACGCGAAGTTCGACGACAGGTACAGCATCGCCAGCCCCGACAGCAGGATCAGGCCAAGCCCGACGAGCATTTGTTGGCCGGGTTTGATTCGTCGGCTGAGGACTGTGGCGACGAGCCCTCCGACAATGTAGGCCGCGCCGTAGATCAACAGAATCAGTGAAAAGTCATAAGGCGCCATTTGCAGTTGATCCATGAAGATCAACGGTGAAATCACGATGAAGGAAAAGTGGCAGGCGAAGGCGAACGCGGATATCAGCCAGTAGCTGACGAATTCGAAGTCGCCCAGCACTCGCCGATAAGAGCGAATGAAGCCGGGGCGAGCGCCGCTGTGAGACGGCCGGCTGTTGTCCAGAAACAGCCACGCCTTGATCAGCACCACGGCGGCCAACCCGATAAACACCCAGAAGCTGCCGCGCCAGCCAAGTGTGGCCTGCAGGAAGGTGCCGGCCAGCGGCGATACCGAGATGAAAATCCCAGAGGCGGTGACCATCAGGATTCGCAGGCGATCCCTTTGCTCGCCTTCGAACAGATCCTGCACCAAGGCTTGCGACAACACGAAACAGCCACAGCCCAGGGCCTGCATCACGCGGAATATCAGGAACAGCGTGTAATCGCTGGTGCTTACGCAACCGAGGGCGCCGAGCATCGAAACGCTCATGCCCACAAGCAGCAAACCCTTGCGCCCGATGGCATCCGACAGCGGCCCGATCAGCAGTTGCGCAAAAGCGATGCCCACCGCAAACAGGCTGATCGACAGCGCAATATTGGCCGGAGTGGTGCGAAAGTGCTCGGCCAGTGCCGGAAACGATGGCAGCAGCACATCCAGCGGAAACACTCCCAGCAGCACCATCGCCATCAACAGACTGACCGCGCCGCGGCGTTGCCCGGCGGTCACTGCGGCTTTTCCTCTATTCATCGACCAGGCCTGCTTTGGCGAACAGTTTGCGGTTATTGATGAGGGCAAAAAATCCTGCTTTTGTCATCGCCTCCAGCGTTGCCTTCGCCCCGGCCCTGGTGCGCTGACGACTGGCTCTGGGGCTGATCAATCCGTCGAGGATTTTGCGAATGACGTCGTCGGCAATCCCGACACTGCGCAGGCTCTGTTTCAGCCAGCGCTCGTCGACTTCGAAAAAGATTCGCAGGAACTCCAGGAGCATTCTGGCGCTGAAGGTGCGTTGGCGGCTGTTCAGGGTCAGCCACAGGTAATGGAACACTTCTGAAAAATAGCGGCTGTGACGGGCCTCGTCGGCGAGGTGATCGCGCAGCATGTCGCTGACGCTGGAGACCAGCGTGTCACGGCAAACCTCGAGCAACTCCCGGGCAATGATCGTCTCCGAGACGAAGCCGAGCAGAAACCACGCGAGTGGGCGATCCGTCTCGGGCACTCGGGTAATCGCGGTGTTCAGCTGGGTAATGCGCATGGGCATCACCGGGCGCTCGGTAATGCCGTACTGGCTGGCGATCTGCTCGGCCAGTTGACTGGAGAACAGCGCGTGATAGCCCTCGTCGGTGTACAGCTGCAGCGCCGCATTTTTCATGCGCGAGGGCACGAAAGCGGGCAGCTCGCCGTGGACGATGGTTTCCACGGCGCGGTTGACAATGCGGTGTTCGAGCAGCGTGGTGTAGTCGAGGAAATGCACCAGATGATTGGCCGTCAGTCGTTGCATGACGTCGCTGCCAGCAGCGCGAATGGCCGGGTGTGAGAGGTACGGCAAAAAGGCCGGGGGAAACCAGTGGCGGGTTTTCAGCTGTTCTTGCAGGTCATCCGGCAATTGATAGGTGTGTTGAGAGGTGCGCACCGAAGCGCGGCTGTTCCAGTCATCGAGGGTGAACTTGTGCGCCCATGACACTGACGCTTCCAGTTGGTCGGAGGTGATTGCGTTCATGCTTGCACCTCCAGCAACAGCGCCTGCATTTCCTGACACATCGCTTGACCGTCGCTGGCGCCGCAACCGACGAAGAACAACGGTTGTTCCGCGCTGCCGGTAATTTTCAGCAGGGCTTCAACCTGATCATCAGAAAACGCGCCGGTCAGCCAGGTGCCGAGACCGAGGGCCGTGGCAACCAACTGAAAGGATTGCGACAAGTGCCCAGCCTCCACGAACGCCATGCGATAGGCGCGTGAGTGTTCATATTTCCACCAGAGCTTGTCGAAACGCGCGGTAATGAACAGGCCCAGCGGCAAGTTATTGATGAAGTGTTGTCCACCGAGCAGTTGACCCAGCGCCGAGTCGGGCAGGGGATTTATCAGGCTCAAGGCGTGCTCTACCGGGTGATAGGCGTAGATGCCGGGTTTCAGGCCGCTGACGTTCTGCAACAGCGCAAAACCTTCGCACGCATTCAAACCGCCGCCGGAAGGACTGCTGCGACGGGCATCAAGCCCGAGGGCGATACTGCTGTCACGATCCTGCTGGCGTTCGTGCAGATAACCGAGGGAAAGATAGAGCAGGGTGGAAACGTCATTCAGCGTGACCGCTTCACCGGTAAAGGAACGACTGGTTTTGCGCTGGCGCAGGACGTTTCCCAAGCGGTCGTTGCTTAGCACGGCAGGCGCCGGCAGCGCGATGCGTCGCGCGCCTTCCAGTGTGGGGCGTTCTTTATCGGGCGGTGGTTTGCTCAGTACGTCATTGCAATGATCCAGATATTGTCTGGACCATTCATTAATATTCTTGGGTGTCGCTTCGCAGGGAATGTTCTGCGTACCTATATGAAATATCTTGGATAATTCATCCCAGCCCCAAGGCGGGTTGTCTATTTTTGCAATGGTTAAAATTCCCACGCTTAATAGTTGTATGTCTATTATGTTGCGACTGTCGAATGCGTTCGGGTTGTTGATAAGTTTCGCCAGTCTTGAAGCGTAATCAAGATCAAGTTCATGTTGAGTGTGTTCTTTATAGTTCCAGACGATTTGTCCGGGCGTGCGCGGCAATATGAATAAGTACGGATTGATGTGCATGTTCAATGCTTCACTCTGGAAAGGGCTGATGGACGCTGGGGTGCCGGCACTCCCCAGCGTCCTGACTTACTTAGCGGGCTTTAGGCGCAACCAGAAAAGCGAGGTTTGCGATTTTGTTGGTTTCCAGAGTAATTGCTTTCATAGTATGAACTCCTTGTTCATTAAGATTGAATGCCACCTCGTGGTGACAACTCAATAATAGTTTGTAATCGATTAATGGCAAGTGGAGATTAAGTAGGAAAAATCCAGTAATTTTGTCGGAGCGATCTCGCCCCTTGTCCAAACTTGTCAGTTGTTTTTCGCTAATTAACGGGTGCGCGGAAAATTCCTGCAAGATTGTAGGAAGTTAATTGTAGGAGTCGGCTGAATTTGAAGTGAAATAGACGGCCTTGCACCGCCCAAAAACAAACGGGGAGCCCTTGGGCCCCCCGTTTTTACTGACCAATCAGCTGTTTGGCAGCAGACGGCAGGTGATGCTTTTGATGTAGCGGGTTTCGGCGATGGCTGGGTGCACCGGGTGATCCGGGCCCTGACCGCCGCGCTCGAGCATCTGGATGTTGCGATCCAGGTGACGGGCGCTGGTCAGCAGAATGTTCTGCAGATCGTCTTCCGGCAGGTGCATCGAGCACGACGCGCTGATCAGGATGCCGTCCTTGTTGAGCAGGCGCATGGCTTGCTCGTTCAGACGACGGTAGGCGCCTTCGCCGTTCTTCATGTCTTTCTTGCGTTTGATGAACGCCGGCGGATCGGCAACGATCACGTCGAAACGCTCTTCGCTGGCCTTCAGCTCTTTCAGCGCTTCGAAGACGTCGCCTTCGATGCAGGTCATCTTGTCGGCAAAGCCGTTCAGTGCGGCGTTGCGCTCAACGCCGTCGAGGGCGAAGGCCGAGGCATCGACGCAGAACACTTCGCTGGCGCCGAAGGCAGCAGCTTGCACGCCCCAGCCACCGATGTAGCTATAAAGGTCGAGAACCCGTTTGCCTTTGGCGTAAGGCGCCATGCGTGCGCGGTTCATGCGGTGGTCGTAGAACCAGCCGGTTTTCTGACCCTGAATGACCGGGGCTTCGAATTTCACGCCGTTCTCTTCCAGCGCCACCCACTCCGGCACCAGGCCGAACACGGTTTCGACGTAACGATTGAGGCCTTCAGCGTCACGCGCGGCGGAGTCGTTCTTGAAGAGGATGCCGCTTGGCTTGAGCACTTGGGTCAGTGCTGCGATCACGTCATCTTTGTGCGCTTCCATGGTCACCGAGGCGATCTGGACTACGAGGATGTCGCCGAAACGGTCAACCACCAGACCCGGCAGCAGGTCGGAATCGCCGTAGACCAGGCGGTAGAACGGCTTGTCGAACAGGCGATCGCGCAGCGACAGGGCCACGTTCAGGCGGTGCACCAGCAGCGACTTGTCCAGTTGCACCTTGATGTCGCGGGACACCAGACGGGCGCAGATCAGGTTGTTCGGGCTCATCGCAACGATGCCCAAAGTCTTGCCGCCGGCGGCTTCGAGGATCGCCTGATCGCCGGCCTTGAAGCCGTGCAACGGGGTGGCGGCCACATCGATTTCGTTGCTGTAGACCCACAAGTGGCCGTTGCGCAGGCGACGGTCGGCGTTGGCTTTGAGGCGCAGGCTAGGCAGGGACATGACGTCGCTCCGGAAAAAAGAGCGGGAGTATAGCGCGTCAGGCCGGCTGATTGGCCGGCAAATGGACATGTGGTGCGTTCCCAATGTGGGAGGATTTACCTGTGGTGAGGGGATTTATCCCCGTTGGACGGCGCAGCCGTCCCAAATCCATCTGACACGGTATGTCTGATACACCGCGCTGTCAGGTTTTGCGACTGCTGCGCAGCCGAACGGGGATAAATCCCCTCGCCACAATAGATCAGCGTGAAAGGAGAAATGCATTCACATGTGGGAGCGGGCTTGCTCGCGAAGACTGCCTTGAACGCTAGGCAGACAATGTATCGATCAGCTCTTTGCTGAACGCCGGAATATCATCCGGCTGGCGGCTGCTGATCAGGTTGCCGTCCTTGACCACTTCTTTATCCACCCAATGCGCGCCGGCGTTGACCAGATCATCCTTGACGGTTTTATAGCTGGTCATGGTTTTGCCATTCACCAGCCCCGCCGAAATCAGCAGCCAGCTGCCATGGCAGATCACCGCAATCGGTTTGCCGGCCGAGGCGCCGGTTTTGACCAGATGCTGCGCGTCCTGATCGATGCGAATGGTGTCGGAGTTTTGCACGCCGCCCGGCAATACCACCGCGTCGTACTGCTCAATGCTGGCAGCCTGGAAGGTCTGATCGACCTTGAAGTCATCCGCCGGTTTGTCGTGGTTCCAGCCTTTGACCGTGCCGGCCTCGGCCGAGAGGATGTCGACCTGCGCGCCAGCCTGTTCCAGCGCTTGCTTGGGGCCGGTCAATTCGACCTGTTCGAAACCGTCGGTTACCAAAAAAGCGACGCGCTTGCCGTTGAGGGAAGTGGCCATCGATAAGCTCCTGAGTCAGTGGGAATTTGTTGGCGCAGCGGCCAGAAAATTTTCGCCGCGCCTTACCAAATCCGAAGCCTGAGCTTGAATGAAAGTTCCTCCGATGTGCCCGTCGGTGTGTCGCCCTGCGGTCTCAGCGGTTAGAATCGCCGCCTGTCCCTGAGTGTGTACATATGTCCCAAGAGCTGACCACCGAACAGATTCAACAATCGCTGCAAGGCATCAGTGTGCCGGCGCAACCGCAGATCATGGTGGATCTGCAAATGGAGCAGTACATGCCCGACCCGGATCTGGAGGTGATCGCCAAGCTGATCGCCCAGGATCCCGGCCTGTCCGGTTCGTTGCTGAAAATCGTCAACTCGCCGTATTACGGCTTGAGCAACAAGATCACTTCGATCCAGCGCGCGGTTAATCTGCTGGGCAGCCGTTCGATCATCAATCTGATCAACGCGCAGTCGATCAAGGGTGAGATGAATGACGACACCATCGTCACGCTCAACCGTTTCTGGGACACCGCCCAAGACGTGGCGATGACCTGCCTGACGCTGGCCAAACGCATCGGCACTCAGGCCGGCGATGAAGCCTACGCGCTGGGCCTGTTCCACGATTGCGGCGTGCCGTTGATGCTGCAGCGTTTCCCCAATTACATGTCGGTGCTGGAAGAGGCGTACGCCAACGCCAGCCCGACCTGCCGCGTGGTCGATACCGAAAACCGTACGTTCAACACCAACCATGCGGTGGTCGGCTATTACACAGCGAAGTCGTGGCGTTTGCCGGAGCATGTCAGCGCCGCGATCGCCAATCACCACAACGCCTTGGCGATCTTCAGCGACGAGTCGTCGCGCAACAGCCAGTTGAAGAATCTGTTGGCGCTGCTGAAGATGGCCGAACACATTTGTGCGTCGTATCGCGTGCTGGGCAACCAGACCGAAGACCACGAGTGGAACAGCATCGGCCCGCTGATTCTCGATTACGTCGGTCTGTCGGACTACGATTTCGAAACCCTCAAACAAACGATTCGCGACCTCGGCGCGCATTGATTCGAGGACACCATGCCTGAACTGCCGGAAGTCGAAACCACCCGTCGCGGGATTGCCCCGCATCTGGAAGGCCAGCGTGTCAGCCGGGTGATCGTGCGTGACCGGCGGTTGCGCTGGCCGATCCCCGAAGACCTCGATGTGCGCCTGTCCGGCCAGCGCATCGTGTTGGTCGAACGACGGGCCAAGTATTTGCTGATCAACGCTGAAGTCGGCACGTTGATCAGCCATTTGGGCATGTCGGGCAATTTGCGTCTGGTCGAAGCAGGGCTGCCGGCGCTCAAGCATGAGCACGTCGATATCGAACTGGAGTCGGGGTTGGCGCTGCGCTACACCGACCCGCGCCGGTTCGGAGCGATGCTGTGGAGCACCGATCCGCTCAACCATGAATTGCTGATTCGCCTCGGCCCGGAGCCGTTGACCGATCTGTTCGACGGCGAGCGCTTGTTCCAGCTGTCACGCGGGCGGTCGATGGCGGTCAAGCCGTTCATCATGGACAACGCAATCGTGGTCGGCGTCGGCAATATTTATGCGACGGAAGCGCTGTTCGCCGCCGGCATCGATCCGCGCCGCGAGGCCGGTGGCATTTCCCGTGGACGCTATCTGAAGCTGGCGATCGAGATCAAACGCATCCTCGCCGCCGCCATCGAACGTGGCGGCACGACGTTGCGCGATTTTATTGGTGGCGACGGTCAGCCGGGGTATTTCCAGCAGGAACTGTTTGTCTATGGCCGCGGTGGTGAGCACTGCAAGGTCTGCGGCACCGGGCTGCGCGAAGTGAAGCTCGGCCAGCGCGCCAGTGTGTTTTGCCCACGCTGCCAGAGCTGAAAAAGTCCTGGGGTCTATAGTGAGGTGACTCACTGTTCAGCCCGAAGGATCGTGCCATGAAATCCCTGCAAGTCCTCTTTGTCATGTTGCTGCTGTGTTCCAGCCTGGCGGTTCAGGCCACGGAAAGCGGCAGCGGCGACCCGCGCTACACCATTCAAAACCCGCCCGCCTACGCCATGATCGGCGACTTGCTGATTGCCCGACCGTTGTTGGTGGTGGCAACGGTGATTGGTGCGGGGGCGTTTGTGGTGTCGTTGCCGTTTACCGCGCTGGGTGGCGGGATTGGCGATGCGGGGCAGGCGCTGGTGGTGGATCCGGCGCGGGCGGCGTTTGTAAGGTGTCTGGGGTGTACGGGGGAGGGGTTTGAGCAGCGCGAGTGAAGGGCAAGATCAAAAGATCGCAGCCTTCGGCAGCTCCTACAGGGGATTGCGATCCATGTAGGAGCTGCCGAAGGCTGCGATCTTTTTAGCGATTCAGGCCTTGCCGGTGATGATGCGATATTTCTCCATCAACTGTTCTTCAGTCTCCGGATGCGCTTCGTCCAGCGGGATGCAATCCACCGGGCAGACCTGTTGGCACTGCGGTTCGTCGTAGTGGCCGACGCACTGGGTGCACAGGTTCGGGTCGATCACGTAGATCTCTTCGCCTTGGGAGATGGCGGCGTTCGGGCACTCGGGTTCGCAGACGTCGCAGTTGATGCAATCGTCGGTGATGATCAGGGACATGCTAACTCCAGCCGGGGCGGCAGGCCCGGGCGCTATAAATCAATGCGCGCAATTGTGCCGCATTGGCGAGCGCAGTGCACGTTGCTGCGATCAACTGCTGTGCGTGGCTGCGATCAAGATCAAAAGATCGCAGCCTGCGGCAGCGCCTACTTTTTGAAGCGTAGGGTCAAGGCGTCGGCCACGGCAGGGTGGACGAACTTGGTGATGTCGCCGCCCAGCGCAGCAATTTCCCGCACCAGCGTCGAAGAAATAAACGAATAACGCTCGGACGGTGTGAGAAACAGACTCTCTACATCCGGCGCCAACTGGCGGTTCATGTTGGCCAGCTGGAATTCGTATTCGAAGTCCGACACCGCGCGCAAACCACGCAGGAACACGTTGGCGTTCTGCTCTTTGGCGAAATGCGCGAGCAGCGTCGAGAAACCGACCACTTCCACGTTCGGCAGGTGTTTGGTGACCTCGCGAGCCAGTTCAACCCGTTGTTCCAGCGGGAACAGCGGGTTTTTCTTCGGGCTGGCGGCGACCGCAATGATCACGTGATCGAACAGGCGCGAGGCGCGTTCGACCAGATCGCCATGGCCCTTGGTAATAGGGTCGAAGGTACCTGGGTACAACACTCGGTTCATCGCGTCGTCCTGGCGGGAGTCCGTTGGGGAGTCGGATGGTATCGCAGCCGCCCCGGTCGGGAAAGTCGCCTGTGGGGTAAGAAAGCACTATAGACGACGGGAATAATCGGTTTTTTCATGGGTTTTTCAATCGATCGGCGAGGGCGGTCGCCAGTTGCGCAGTGAGGCCATACACCGACAACTGCGGGTTGGCGCCAATGCTGGTGGGGAACAACGAGCCGTCGTGGATCGACAGATTGCTCAGTTGATGATGGCGGCCAAGGCTGTCAGTGACCGCCGATTTCGCCTCTTCGCCCATCGCGCAACCGCCCATGACGTGGGCGCTGCCCAATCGAGTGCGGTACAGCTCAAGGCTCAGGCCATCGATCAGCGTTCGGGCTTCGGCCAGGGTTTTCACGTAACGCGCGTCGGCATGCATCGGCATCACCGATTTTGCGCCACCGGCAAACTGGATCTCGGCCATGACGTGGAACGCTTTGCGCAAACCCTCCCAGGCGTAGGGCGAAACCTGATAGTCGAGCACCGGCGTGCCGTCACCGCGTAATTCCACAGCGCCGCCGCTGCTGTCCGGGTGAAAACCATCGCGCAGCAGGGCGAGCATGGCGTGGGTGTGCGGCAGGTCGGCCATGTGCTGCGCGTTCTCCTGGCCGAAACCACCGAGCAACGTCGCCGCCAGTGCCGGGTGCAGTGGCGGCACTTCAAGTTTGAACGCCATCGGCCCGGTGGTGCCGTCCTTCCACTGGAAATGGTCGGAGTAGATCGATTGCGGCGCCCCGTAAAACGGATTGACCACCTCGTCGAAACGCGCGGCCGACATGTTCACCGGATGCAGAAATGTACGCTTGCCGACATTCTTGTGCGGATCCGGCGCATCGGAGCGCAGCAGCAACGCCGGGCTGTTAATGCCGCCACCGGCCAGCACGTAATGCCGCGCCTTGACCGTGATGGTGCGCCCGGTCGGCGCGACGCAGCGCTCGTCCATCGCCACGCATTGCAGGCCGGTAACCTTGTCGCCGCTGATCAGCAGTTTTTCCGCGCGGGCCAGATAAAGCAGCTCGCCACCCTTTTCCAGTGTCGCCGGAATGGTGGTGACCATCATCGATTGTTTGGCGTTGGTCGGGCAGCCCATGCCGCAGTAACCGAGGTTCCAGCAGCCGCGCACGTTGCGCGGGATCACGTGCCAGCTGTAACCGAGTTGCTCGCAGCCTTTGCGGATCACGTCGTTGTTGGCGTTGGGCGGCACCAACCACGGGGCGACGCCGAGGCGCTGCTCCATTTTCTCGAACCACGGCGCCATCTCGGCAACGCTGTGGCCTTTGACGTTGTGCTCGGTGGCCCAGTGTTCGAGGGTGGGTTCCGGGGTGCGGAAGCTTGATGTCCAGTTGATCAGCGTCGTGCCGCCGACCGCGCGGCCCTGCAGGATGGTGATCGCACCGTCCTTGCTCATGCGGCCGATGCCTTCCTGATAGAGGCTGCTGTAAGCCTGATCTTCAAGCATTTTGAAGTCGGAACTGGTTTTCAGCGGGCCTTCTTCGATCAGCAGGACTTTGTAGCCGGCGGCGCTGAGGATTTCCGCCGTGGTGCCACCACCGGCGCCGCTGCCGATGATCGCGACGTCGGCTTCGAGGGTCAGGTTATCGGTGAGTTGCGCGCCGTTGTAGGTTTTCCAGCCTCGGGCGAGGCCTTCGCGGAAGGGGTCGGGTACGGGCATCGGTCAGGTTCTCTTGTTTTTGTTGTTTTTGCTGGCCTCATCGCGAGCAGGCTCACTCCTACATTTGGAATGCAATCCCCTGTAGGAGTGAGCCTGCTCGCGATGGGCGCGACACAATTTCAGACGGTAGGCGGCCCGGGATAGCCGCAATGCCCCCACGATTCCGCGCGGGTGTACCAGGCCATCGTGACCATTTGCTGCAACGAGCTATGCCCCATGTTCAACAAACTCAACGAGCTGTTTTCCCAACGGTCGAGGAAGTTGCGCATCGCCTCGGCACTGGCATTTTCCCAACTGCCCCAGATCCCGGTGAGCGGCCCGCGCGTCACGGCCATGCCAAGCACGTCGAACAACTGGCGAGTGAGTTTGAGCATTTCCGGCGACAGGTGATCGAGGCTGTAATCCAGCGTTTTTAGCGTGCCATCCACCGCGCTCGGCATCTTTTCAGTAGCCACGGCGCCATCGAGCATCACTGGAATCAGCGCGCGCAGAAACAGCAGATCACCGTCGCGCAAGCTGATGAAGCCGTTGGCCGCGACGCTGGAGGAGCAGCCACTGAGGCTGGCACCAAGGCCAGCGGTGGCGAGGAAGGCCGTGGCACCGAGGCTGAATTTCAGCAGGCCACGGCGCGACAGGGCAGGTGTTTCGGTCAGGCTTGGGTGCATTGTTTTTATTACCCGGCGGTGACGAATGATTAGCGAATGAATAGCTTCTGGATCAGTTTCTGAATCGATTTGCCGTACGGCGGGTAGATCAGTTTGGCGGCGTTGAAGCGCTGTTTAATCAACACGCCTTTGGCCTTGCTGAAGGTCAGAAAGCCTTCATGCCCGTGGTAATGGCCCATGCCGGAAGGGCCGATGCCGCCAAACGGCATATCGTCCTGGGCGACGTGCAGCAGTGTGTCGTTCAGGCACACGCCGCCCGAATGGGTTTCGTGCAGCACGCGGGTTTGTTCGCGTTTGTCGTAGCCAAAGTAGTAAAGAGCCAGAGGTCGTGGGCGCTGATTGATGTAAGCGAATGCCTGCTCCAGATCGCGGTAGGGCACGATCGGCAGCAACGGGCCGAAGATTTCGTCCTGCATCACGGTCATGTCATCGCTGACATTCAGCAGCACGCTGTGCGGCATGCGTCGGCCCTGACCTTGTTCGAACAGCGGAATCAACAGCGCGCCTTTGCTGGTCGCATCGCTGACGTAACTGTTGAGCCGGGCCAGTTGGCGTTCGTTGATGATCGCCGTGTAATCCGGGTTATCGGCGAGGGTTGGATAGAAGCTTTGCACCGCCTGGCGATAGGCTTCGACGAAGCCGCCGACGCGATCTTCCGGTACTAAAACGTAGTCCGGAGCGACGCAGGTTTGCCCGGCATTGAGGGTTTTGCCGAAGGCGATGCGCTCGGCGGCGTCCTTCAGTGGCACGTCGCGGGAGACGATGGCCGGCGACTTGCCGCCCAGTTCCAGCGTGACCGGCGTCAGGTTTTCCGCGGCTGCGCGCATGACATGTTTGCCGATGCTGGTGGCGCCGGTGAACAGCAAATGATCGAAGCGCAGACGGGAAAATGCCACGCCGATGTCTGCCTCGCCGAGCACCACGCAGACCAGATCTTCGGGGAAGATGCGCGCGAACAATTCCTTCATCAACTGCCCGGTGGCCGGGGTCGATTCGCTGAGTTTGAGCATCACGCGGTTGCCCGCTGCCAGCGCGCCGACCAGCGGGCCGATGGCCAGATACAACGGGTAATTCCACGGCACGATGACGCCGACTACGCCCAACGGCTGGTACACGACTTTCGCCGAAGCCGGTTGGAATGCCACGCCGACTTTGCGCCGCGAATCCTTCATCCAGCCCTTGAGATGGCTGCTTGCGTAATGGATGCCGTGCAGGCTCGGCATCAGTTCGGCGAGCAGGGTTTCATCGGCACTGCGATGACTGAAATCCGCGCTGATCGCCTCGATCAAAGCCTGGCGTTCATTGCTCAGCAAGTCGCGCAACGACTTCAGCCATTGCTGGCGCTGCGCGGCGGGCGGCATCGGGTTGGCGGCGTATGCGGCCCGTTGCGCCTCGAATAACCGGTCGAGCTCTTCCAGGGGCTGTTGCAGCGTTTGCAGGTAGGCAATATCGGCAGTCATCGTAGGCTCCGGATTTATTGTAGTGATGAACTTTTTAGAGTCTATGCTCTATAAAGTCAAATGACTTCCGTGTGCAGCTTTGTTTTATCCATTTCCGGATAGGTCGTAAGATGCCCCTCACCGCACTCTGAATTAAAGCTCAAGCCATGGCCCCACGAATAAAAACCAGCGAGCGCATCGTGCAGAACAGCCTCGAGCTGTTCAATCAGCAGGGCGAGCGCAGCATCAGCACCAACCACATTGCTGCCCATATGGAGATTTCTCCGGGCAACCTGTACTACCACTTCCCCAACAAGCAGGCGATCATCTCGGTGCTGTTCAGCGAGTACGAAGCCTTGGTGGACAGCTTTCTGCGCCCGCCGCAGGGGCGTGCCGCGACGGTCGAAGACAAGCGTTTCTATCTCAAGGAACTGCTCTCGGCGATGTGGGGTTACCGCTTTCTGCACCGCGACCTTGAACATTTGCTCGACAGCGACCCGGAACTGGCCGCGCGTTACCGGCGCTTTTCCCAGCGCTGCGTGATTCAGGGCGCGGCGATTTACGAAGGCTTTGTCGCCGCCGGGATCCTCAAGATGGATCGCGTGCAGATCGAATCGCTGACCCTCAACGCGTGGATCATCCTGACCTCGTGGGTGCGCTTTCTGTGCACCACCCGCGAGAATTCCAACCATCTCAGCGAGCAAGCCGTTAAACGCGGCGTGTATCAGGTCTTGGTGCTGGAAGCCGGGTTTGTCACCGATGAGTCGCGGGATGCGGTCAATGCACTGTTCGACGAGTTTTATGTACCGCTGGCCCAGGCCCTCGAAGACGTAAAGTAAACATTCCGTTGAAACTCCACAGGAGCTCGTTATGCCGATTGCGCAGTTGCTCAGCCCGCAAGCCTTGGATGCCCGCAAGGAACAGCCGGGGCTGGTGATTCTCGATTGTCGTTTTGCCCTCGAAGACCCGGATTACGGGCAGCGCAGCTACGCCGAAGGACACATTGCCAGCGCGCGCTTCGCCGATCTTGAGCGCGATCTCAGCGGTAAAGTGGTGAAAGGCGTGACCGGACGTCATCCGCTGCCCGAGCCGGCGGCGTTGATCGAGCGGCTGCAAGCGTGGGGCATCAACAACGACAGTGACGTGGTTTTGTATGACGACGGCCCGGGTGCTTATGCGGCGCGGGCGTGGTGGTTGCTGGCGTGGCTGGGCAAGCGCGATGGGGTGTTTATTCTTGATGGCGGGCTGAAGGCTTGGCACGCGGCGGGTTTGCCGTTGAGTCTGGATGCGCCGGAGGTCACTCGTGGGGATTTCAGTGGTCAGCCGGACATGGGCTTGTTGATCAGTGCCGAAAAACTGCAAAAGCGTCTCGGCCAACCAGCGTTGACCTTGATCGATGCTCGGGCCTTGCCGCGATTCAAGGGTGAGGTTGAGCCGATTGATCCGGTGGCTGGGCATATTCCCGGGGCGCAGTGTGCGGCGTTCACCGATAACCTGGGCAGCGACGGGCGGTTTTTGCCGGCGGATCAGTTGCAGCAGCGTTTTGCCGCGAAGCTGGGTGATCGTTCGCCGTCGGATCTGGTCGCGTATTGCGGCTCCGGGGTGACGGCGTGTCACAACTTGTTTGCGTTGTGTCTGGCAGGTTATCCGTTGGGTTCGTTGTATGCCGGGTCGTGGAGTGAGTGGATCAACGAGCCAGCGCGCGGCATCGCCACCGGCGAATAAGATCAAAGGATCGCAGCCTTCGGCAGCTCCTACATTGGAATGCATTTCCCTGTAGGAGCTGCCGCAGGCTGCGATCTTTTAGCTTTTCAGTCGGGCACTGCGATACGCCGCGGGCCCGACGCCATAAGCCTGCTTGAACTGTCGGCTCAAGTGGCTCTGATCGGCAAAGCCCAACTGCGTCGCGACTTCCAGCGGCAAGCAACCACTCTGCAGCAGTGCCCGCGCCTGGGCGATGCGTTGTTGCATCAGCCAGGTGTGCGGTGGCATGCCGGTCGCGCGGCGGAATACCCGGGCGAAATGGAAGGGTGACAGATTGACCGCCGCCGCCAGTTCATCCAGCGATGGCGGCGCCGCCAGTTGTGCCTGCATCACGTCCTTGGCCAACAGCACCGCGCGGTGTTCTTTGCCGGGATCGGCAAGCTCGCGCACCGCTGCGTGACGTTGTAACAGCAGCAACATCAGCTCGCGCCACACCGTTTGCTGTTGCAGCGCGGTCGCGGGGCTTTCCAGCAAGCGGTGCAACTGGCAGAAACCGTTGACCAGATCCGGGTCGCGATACAGCGTGGCGCCGAAGGCCGGCAGACTGGTGGTCGGCAACTCCAGCTCATCCAGCAGCGAAACAATCTTGCCGGTATCCGGATAAAACGCCCGGTACAGCCAGCCGTCCTCGGTGCCTTTGTGGCCGGTGTGCAATTCGTCCGGATTGATCAGCACCAACGTGCCGCTGCCCGCCAGGTGTTCAGCGCCGCGATAGCGGTAGCGCTGAGCGCCGGCCATGATCATGCCGATCACAAAACCGTCGTGTACATGCGGGGCGAAGCGTTGCTCGATATAGCGCGCCGACAACAACTCGACCCCGGCCAGTGGCGCGGTTTGCCAGAATCGGATCGACTCGCCCTGATCGCTCATGCGGGCACGCTGGCCAGCCATTGCGGGATACGGCGTTCGAGGTAATAACCGGGCTGGCGCACTGAGCCATCGACGAATCCAACGTGCCCGCCGCGCGCCTGCAATTCAAAAGCGGTCGAGGCCGACAGCTCGCTTTCCGAAGGCAGGCTGTGCGGGAACACAAATGGATCGTCCGCTGCCTGAATGATCAACGTCGGCGTGCGGATCTCGCCGAGGAAATAGCGGCTCGACGCTCGACGGTAATAATCCTCGGCATCGGTAAAACCGTGCAGCGGCGCGGTTACCCGGCCATCGAAATCCCAGAACGTGCGCATGTTCTCCAGCGAACCGAGCGCTGCCAGAGCCGCCAGTCCATCTTCGCGCCCGTCGTGCTGAAACTGCCGTTGCTTGTTCTTTATGTAGGCGACCATCTCGCGCATGAAGTGCGCCTGATACACCTTGGAAAAGCCTTGGCCGATACGGTCGGCGCATTGATCGAGGCGGAACGGCACCGATACAGCCACCGCACCCAGCACGCCACTGGTGCTGCCGGTTTCACCCAGATGTTTGAGCAGCACGTTGCCGCCCAGCGAATAGCCGACGGCGTACAACGGCGCCAACGGGCGTTTCGCGCGCAGGTGTTTGATGGTTTCGGCGAGGTCTTCGCTGGCGCCGGAGTGGTAGCTGCGTGGCAGCAGATTCGGTTCGCCCGAGCAACCGCGCCAGTTCAGCGCAACGCTGGCCCAGCCCTGCTCGGCCAAGGCTTTTTGCACGCCGGCGACATAAGGCGAATTGGAAGAACCGGTCAGGCCATGCAGCACCAGCACCAACGGCGCATCGGCCGTGTGCGGGCCATGCCAGTCGAGGTCAAGAAAGTCGCTATCCTCAAGCCACAAGCGCTCGCGCTCACGCTGGATATGCACGGTTTTGCGCCACAGCGGCCCCCACAAGGTTTGCAGGTGCGGATTGCCGAGGCCGAGGGCGGGGATGAAGCGTTCTGAAGAGGCGGACACGATGGTTCTCGATGCAGCGATGTGATGAGGCCCACAAAGCTGTTAGTCAATTTCCAGAGTACACAGGCTCAGTGTGGCGAGGGAGCTTGCTCCCGACGGGGCGCGCAGCGGCCCTTTTTCGGACTGCTGCGCAGCCCAGCGGGAGCAAGCTCCCTCGCCACAGGTTTTTGCTCGCCTTGGATTAAGCGGCGACTTCGGCCGTACGTTGCCACAGCGCGTAGTAAACCCGGCCGGATTTCTGTTCGCGGTGCAGGCGCCAGTTGCCCGGCAGGCCCAGCGTCGATGGCGCCGTTTCACTTTCAGTGTAGATCCACGAGTCGGCGGCCAGCCACTGACGTTCTTCGAGCAAGGTGCACACGGCAGGCAGCAGGTTCTGGTTGAACGGCGGGTCGAGGAACACCAGGTCGTATGCACTGGCGGTCTGGGTTTCCAGATAACGCAGCGCGTCCGCCGTCTGCACCTGGCCGTTGGTGCAGCGCAGGGTGCCGAGGTGTTCCTTCAGGCTGGACACCGCAATGTTGCTCGCGTCCAGCGCCTGGCCCATGGCCGCGCCACGGGACAGCGCTTCGAGAAACAGCGCGCCGCTGCCGGCGAACGGGTCGAGTACCTTGGCCCCTTCAACGTACGGCGCGAGCCAGTTGAACAGGGTTTCACGCACGCGATCCGGGGTCGGGCGCAGGCCCGGCGCATCGGGGAAGCTCAGCTTGCGGCTGCGCCATTGACCGCCAATGATGCGCAACTGGTTCACACCGTTGTGAACGTTGTGCGCAGGCTTTTTAGGGGAACGAGTTGCCATTAATGCTCCGGAACCCCGAGCGGTTGCTCGGCAGGTTTATCAGATGGGGCCGGTAACGGCTTTTGCGGCACGGTCGGGCCAGCGGTGACGATGACCATTTTGTCCGTGCTCAGATGTTTGTTCAGGGCGTCGCGGACTTGTTCCACGGTCAGGCTTTGCGACTGACGCATGAAATCGTCCAGATAGCTTAACGGCAGATTATAGAAGCCCATCGCGCCGAGTTGGCCGACGATATCGGCATTGCTCGCGGTGGACAGCGGGAAACTGCCGGCCAGTTCGCGTTTGGCGTCGTCGAGTTCTTTCTGCGTCGGCCCGGTTTTCAGGTAGTCGGCGAGCACGTCTTGCACCAGTTTCAGGGTGCCTTCACTCATTTCCGCGCGGGTCTGCAGGTTGATCATGAACGGGCCGCGCGCCTGCATCGGGCTGAAACCCGAATACACGCCGTAAGTCAGGCCACGCTTCTCGCGCACTTCGCTCATCAGACGTGTACCGAAACCGCCGCCGCCGAGGATCTGGTTGCCCATCGACAGCGCCGCGTAATCCGGATCGTCACGGTCGATGCCCAGTTGCGCGAGCAACAGGTTGGTTTGCTTGGACGGGAACTCGATGTGATTAACGCTGGCTTTCGGTTCCTGCGGCTGCGCGATCTTCGCCAGCGCCGGGCCTTTCGGCAGGGCTGAGGAAACCTGATTGGCAATCGCCTCGGCCTCAGCGCGAGACAAATCGCCGACCAATGCAATCACCACGTTGCCAGCCGCGTAGGCCTTGGCGTGGAACTCACGCAATTGCGCGAGGGTGATCTTCGGCACGCTTTGCGGATTGCCGTCGCTCGAATGCGCGTAAGGGTGATCGCCGTACAGACGCTTCATCAGCTCTAGGCTGGCGAGTTTGCCGGGGTTCTGCTTCTGGTATTCGAAACCGGCGAGCATCTGGTTTTTGATGCGGGCAAAGGAGTCAGCCGGGAAGGTCGGTTTGCCGACCACTTCCGAGAACAGCTTCAAGGCCGGTTCGCGCTTGTCGACGGCACTCAAGCTGCGCAGCGAGGCCAGCGCCATGTCTTTGAAAGCACCGTTGCCGAAATCCGCACCGAGGCCTTCAAAACCTTGAGCGATGGCGCCGACGTCTTTGCCAGCCACACCTTCGTTGAGCATCGCGTTGGTCAGCACCGCCAGACCCGAAGCGCTGCCGTCCTGGCTGCTGCCCGCGGCGAAGATCAGGCGCATGTCGAACATCGGCAGCTCATGGGCTTCGACGAACAACACCTTGGCGCCGTCGGCGGTGTTCCAGGTCTGCACGTCGAGTTTGCGGCTGGCCGGGGCCTTGCCGTCGAGTTCGGCCAGCGATTGCAGCTTCTGGCTGGTCTTGGCGTTGTCGAGGGCTTCGCTGGCCTTGCTGTCAGCGCTTGGCGACAGATAGAAAGCAGCAGAGCCGATCACCGCCACGGCGATCAGGCCGAGCAGCATCAAACGTGGGGTTTTGCGCTCACTCATGAGTCGTCTCCAGTGGCAGGACGTGGGCGACGCTGAGACGTTCGCGGGTGAAATACAGCTTGGCGGCGTTCTGGATGTCTTGCGGGGTCACGCTTTCCAGATCGGCGAGTTCGGTGTCCATCAGTTTCCACGACAGGCCGACGGTTTCCAATTGACCAATCGCAGTGGCCTGGCTGGTGATCGAATCACGTTCGAAGACCAGACCGGCGATCACTTGGGCACGCACGCGCTCCAGCTCTTCGGCGGACGGTGCGGTGGTTTTCAGCTGTTCCAGCAGTTTCCACAGACCGGCCTCGGCTTGCGCCATGGTCTTTTTCTTCTGCGTGTTCGGCGTTGCTGACAGGGTGAACAGGCTGTCGCCACGGGTGTAGGCGTCGTAGTTCGACGAACCGCCGGAGACCAGCTCGTCGCCGCGTTCCAGTTGTGTCGGGATGCGACCGCTGTAGCCGCCGTCTAGCAAAGCCGAGATCAGGCGCAAGGCGTTGACCGAGCGTTTGTCTTCAGCGGTGGCGATGCTTGGCACGTTGAAACCGAGCATCAGGCTAGGCAGTTGTGTCTGTACGTGCAGGGTGATCTGGCGTTCACCTGGCTCGGCCAGTTCCAGCGGTTTTTTCGCCGGTGGCACGTCGCGTTTGGCGATCGGGCCGAAGTAGCGTTGGGCGAGGGTTTTCACTTCGTCCGGGGTGACGTCGCCGACTACCACCAACGTGGCGTTGTTCGGCACGTACCAAGATTGGTACCAGTGGCGCAGCTCTTCGACCTTCATGCGGTCGAGGTCGGCCATCCAGCCGATGGTCGGCGTGTGGTAGCCGCTGGCCGGGTAGGCCATGGCCTTGTAGCGCTCGTAGGCTTTGGACATCGGCTTGTCATCAGTGCGCAAGCGGCGCTCTTCCTTGATGACTTCGATTTCCTTGGCGAACTCGTCGGCCGGCAGGCGCAGATTGGCCATGCGGTCGGCTTCCAGCTCAAAGGCTACGCCCAGACGGTCGCGGGCCAGCACTTGGTAATAAGCGGTGAAGTCGTCGCTGGTGAAAGCGTTCTCTTCGGCGCCCAGATCGCGCAGGATCAGCGACGCTTCGCCGGGGCCGACTTTCTCGCTGCCCTTGAACATCATGTGTTCGAGCGCGTGAGACAGACCGGTCTGGCCCGGGGTTTCGTAGCTGGAGCCGACCTTGTACCAGACCTGCGAGACCACCACTGGCGCGCGATGATCTTCGCGCACGACGACCTTGAGGCCGTTGTCGAGGGTGAATTCGTGGGTCGGTTGCGGGTCGGCCGCCAGGGCCGAAAGGGGCAGGCAGACTGTGCTGAGCAGCAGGCCTGCGGCGCGGCGGGCTAGAGCATTCATTCGTTTTTTAACCTGTTGGGCTGCCCGCTTGGTCTTAGCGTCGGCGGGCGAGAGGGTGCTAGGATACTGATCCGTTTTACTGGCGGCCACGCCTATCAAGCCACTGATCGCTAGATAGGTTGTATGGGTTCCCGGCAGAAGCTTTGAGTTTGTCAGCTAAACTCTGCGTTTTCGCCGAAGATGCCGTTCCAGTCCTTCGTATTAATCGACCTTTGAGGTGCCTGTGGCGCCTCGACAAAATGTTGCGCGTGAACAAGCTGGATGAAACACAGTCTGTTCTGCATCGAATATTTATTTGCCGGGGCGCCCTTATGGCGCGTCGCTACCGTGAGATAGCCGTCCTCCATGTTTGGTTCCAACGACGACAAGAAGACCCCAGCTGCGGCTGGCGAGAAGAAAAGCCTGTTCGGATGGCTGCGTAAGAAACCGCAGGAACCCGTCGTCGAACAGCCGCCCGCGATTCCTGAGCCCGCTCCCGCGCCGGCGCCGGTAATAGAAGAAGAGCCGGCACCGATCGTTCTGCCGCTTGCCGAACCGGTGTTGCAACCGGTTGAGCCGGAACCCGAGCCGCAAGTGCCAGTAGCGGCGGAATTGCCGCTGACCCCGGCGGCCGAGCCGTGGCTGACCTTGCCGGTGGCAGAAGAGCCGGTGGCGTTGGTTGAAGAGGCTGCGCCGCACATTACGCCGGTGATTCCTGCACCGGTGGTTGAGCCGATTGTCGAGCCTGTGCCGGTGGTTGCTGAGCCGGTTGCCCCGGTATTCATTGAGCCGGTTGCTCCGGTTATTCAAGAGCCCGAGGCTGCACCTGCACCTGCACCTGCACCTGCACCTGCACCGGTTATCGCTGAGCCAGTTGCGCCAGTTGAAGTGGTCGCTGAAGCCCCCGTCGAAGCCCCGCGTACCGAAGAAACCAAAGCCGGTTTCTTCGCCCGCCTCAAGCAAGGCCTGTCGAAAACCAGCGCCAGCATCGGCGAGGGCATGGCCAGCCTGTTCCTCGGCCGCAAAACCATTGACGACGATCTGCTCGATGACCTCGAAACCCGTCTGCTCACCGCTGACGTGGGCGTCGAAGCCACCACGCAGATCATCCAGCGCCTGACCCAGAAGGTCGCTCGTAAAGAACTTGCCGACGCCGACGCGCTGTACAAATCCCTGCAGGCCGAACTGGCCGCGATGCTCAAACCGGTTGAACAACCGCTGAAAATCGCCTCGCAGAACAAGCCTTTCGTGATTTTGGTGGTCGGCGTCAACGGCGCCGGCAAAACCACCACCATCGGCAAACTGGCGAAGAAGCTGCAACTGGAAGGCAAGAAAGTCATGCTCGCCGCCGGTGACACCTTCCGCGCCGCTGCCGTTGAGCAATTGCAGGTCTGGGGCGAGCGCAACAAGATTCCGGTGATCGCTCAGCACACCGGCGCCGACTCCGCCTCGGTGATCTTCGACGCCGTGCAAGCCGCCAAGGCCCGTGGCATCGACGTGTTGATCGCTGATACCGCCGGTCGTCTGCACACCAAAGACAACCTGATGGAAGAGCTGAAAAAGGTTCGTCGAGTGATCGGCAAGCTCGACGCCGACGCGCCGCACGAAGTGCTGCTGGTGCTCGATGCCGGTACTGGCCAGAACGCCATCAATCAAGCCAAACAATTCAACCAGACCGTCGAACTGACCGGTCTGGCGTTGACCAAGCTCGACGGTACTGCCAAGGGCGGCGTGATTTTCGCCCTGGCCAAGCAGTTCGGCCTGCCGATTCGCTACATCGGCGTCGGTGAAGGCATCGACGACTTGCGTACTTTTGAAGCAGAACCCTTTGTCCAGGCACTTTTTGCCGAGCGGGAGCGTTCATGATTCGTTTCGAACAGGTCGGTAAACGCTACCCGAACGGTCACGTCGGCTTGCATGAGCTGAGCTTTCGAGTCCGTCGTGGCGAGTTCTTGTTTGTCACCGGTCACTCCGGTGCCGGTAAATCCACTCTGTTGCGCCTGCTGTTGGCAATGGAGCGTCCGACCAGCGGCAAATTGCTGCTGGCCGGGCAAGACCTGAGCACCATCAGCAACGCGCAGATTCCGTTCCTGCGCCGGCAGATCGGCGTGGTGTTCCAGAATCACCAGTTGCTGTTCGATCGCACGGTGTTCAACAACGTCGCGTTGCCGCTGCAGATTCTCGGGCTGTCCAAGGCCGAAATCGCCAAGCGTGTCGATTCGGCGCTGGAGCGCGTGGCGCTGTCGGATAAAACCGATCTGTACCCAGGCGATCTGTCGACCGGTCAGCAACAGCGCGTCGGCATCGCCCGCGCCATCGTCCACCGCCCGGCCTTGCTGCTGGCGGACGAACCGACCGGTAACCTCGACCCGCGACTGGCCGCGGAAATCATGGGCGTGTTCGAAGACATCAACCGGCTGGGCACCAGCGTGCTGATCGCCAGTCACGACCTGGCACTGATCGCGCGCATGCGGCACCGCATGTTGACCCTGCAACGTGGCCGATTGATCGGCGACGGGGAGGCCGGAGTATGAGTGCGACGCGCAGCCCCAAAGTTTCCGAGCGCGTGGCGCCGAAAGCCGCCGATCCGCAGCCGCAAAAGAAGAAAAAGCACGACGATGACGATGGCCCGGACTTCGCCACGCTGTTCCGCGCGTGGATCGAAAGCCATCGCGCCAGCCTGCTCGACAGCCTGCGTCGCCTCGGCAAGCAGCCGATTGGCAGCTTCTTCACCTGCATGGTGATGGCCGTGGCCTTGAGCCTGCCAATGGGCTTGTCATTGCTGCTGAACAACGTCGAGCGTCTCGGTGGTTCGTGGCAGCGTGCGGCGCAGATCTCGTTGTATCTGCAACTCGACGCGAGCCCGGAGCAGGGCGAGTCGTTACGCGAGCAGATCAAAGGCATGCCCGGCGTTGCTGATGCTAAATATGTCGGCCGTGACCAGGCGCTGGAAGAGTTCCAGCAGCAGTCTGGATTGGGCGAAGCCCTGCGCGAGTTGCCTGAGAACCCGTTGCCGGGTGTAGTGCTAGTGACGCCGAACGAAGTCGACAAGCCAACCCTGGAAGCATTAAGACAAAAACTTTCCGAGCTGCCCAAGGTACAACAGGCGCAACTTGATCTAGTCTGGGTCGAGCGTCTGGCCGCCATCCTCAAGCTCGGCGACCGATTTGTCTTTGGTCTGACGGTGTTGTTGGTTTCTGCATTACTTTTGGTGATAGGCAATACCATTCGTCTTCATATTGAAAACCGCCGCACCGAGATAGAAGTGATTAAACTCGTCGGCGGCACTGACAGTTATGTGCGACGTCCCTTCCTCTATATGGGCGCGTTGTATGGCTTCGGTGCGGGGCTGTTGTCATGGGGTGTATTGGCGTTCGGCCTGAACTGGCTGAACGATGCGGTGGTTGGGCTGGCCGGGTTGTACGGCAGTGATTTCGCATTGGCCGGCGTGCCAGTTGCCGACGGTCTGTCGCTCTTGCTTGGCGCGGTGCTGTTGGGTTATATCGGTGCATGGATTGCAGTCGCACGTCATCTCAGGGAGCTGGCGCCGAAGTAGAATCTTTTTTGCGCGTGATTGACCTCGCTGTTTTTATGGGAACTCTCGTTTGAATTCCCGGTCAATTTTTCGCAGTGCTGAGAAGCACGAGTATGTAAGTCGGAGGTTTTTTCGTATGACCAATTCTTTGCAACCTGCGTATGCGTTGGTTCCGGGTGCGAACCTGGAAGCTTACGTGCACACCGTCAACAGCATTCCATTGCTGACGCCGGAGCAGGAGCGTGAACTGGCCGAGAGTCTCTACTATGAGCAGGATTTGGGGGCGGCTCGGCAGATGGTGCTCGCCCACCTGCGTTTTGTCGTACACATTGCCCGTAGCTATTCCGGCTACGGTCTGGCTCAGGCTGACCTGATCCAGGAAGGTAACGTCGGCCTGATGAAGGCAGTCAAGCGCTTCAACCCGGAAATGGGTGTGCGTCTGGTGTCGTTCGCCGTGCACTGGATCAAGGCGGAAATTCACGAGTTCATCCTGCGCAACTGGCGCATTGTGAAAGTCGCGACCACCAAGGCCCAGCGCAAGTTGTTCTTCAACCTGCGCAGCCAGAAGAAACGTCTGGCGTGGCTGAACAACGAGGAAGTCCACCGTGTGGCGGAAAGCCTCGGTGTGGAACCGCGTGAAGTGCGCGAGATGGAAAGTCGCCTGACCGGCCATGACATGGCCTTCGATCCGGCTGCTGAAGCCGACGACGACAGCGCTTTCCAGTCGCCGGCCAACTATCTGGAAGACCACCGGTACGACCCGGCGCGTCAACTGGAAGATGCCGACTGGAGCGACAACTCCAACAACAACCTGCACGAAGCACTCGAAGTGCTGGACGAACGCAGCCGTGACATCCTCTATCAGCGCTGGCTGGCAGAAGAGAAAGCCACGCTGCACGACCTGGCGCAGAAGTACAACGTGTCGGCTGAGCGTATCCGTCAGCTCGAGAAGAGCGCGATGAACAAGCTCAAGTTGTCGATCGCTGCGTAACCGGCGAACAGGCAATAAAAAACGCCCCGATCAGCAATGATCGGGGCGTTTTTTTATGTCGCGTTTATAGCTGAATCAGATCAGCGCTGAACAACGCGCAATTGCTTACTGGCCGGTTCGTTAGGCAGTACGCGTTTGGCGACGACGTAATGCTTTTCCCAATACGGCTTGTTCAGCGTATCGATGCTTACCGACTTGCCACGACGCGGCGCATGGATAAAGCGATCATTGCCCAGGTAGATGGCAACGTGGTTGACTCGACGGCTCTTGATGTTGAAAAAGATCAGGTCACCGGGCTTGAGATCGTTGCGCTCGACTTTCACCCCATGACCGCTGGCCATGGCGTTGGAAGTGCGTGGCAGGTCGAATGTGGCGTCGTTAAACGCGTATTTCACCAGACCGCTGCAATCGAAGCCTTTACTTGGGCTGCTGCCGCCCCAACGATAAGGTGTACCGAGGACGTTTACAGCACGGCTGAGCACGTTACTGCTTTCCTTGCTCGCCATCGGTGGCACCAGCTTGCTGTTGTTCTTGCTGCTCAGCGTGGTGGTTTTGCTTTTGCTGCTTTTGCTCGAAGGAGCCGAAGCATGGGATTTAGGGGTAAAGCCGTTAACGTTAGGAAGACGTTGCTCACGATTGGTGGCGTGGGCGGCCAGTGGCATTAATAGGCAGATAGTTAGCCATGTCTTGAAAAATGGTCGCATTAGGCGTGGCTCTTAAGTGGTAGCGCGCAACTTTATAACAGCTTTTTTGTCCCTTCCGAGGCCGTTGGTCGATTCAACCCGGTGGTCAATTTCGCTCAACAAGCGGCAAATTGACTCAATTGTCGGACAGAACCCAAGCCCTACAAGGCTTTGCGCAATGTGTAACAGTGAAGAGCCACTTGTCGGCTCGACACAAAAAAGTCACAAAGATGCAGAAAATATTTATCTATCGAGGCAAATGAGGTCATTCATGAACCGCTATCAGCAGGTTGCTCAACCGCAGGACACGCACAGCAAGGTGATCGGTTATCTGCTGTGGATTCTTGGCTTCACCGGCGCTCACCGCTTCTATTACGGCAAACCGGTGACCGGGACGATCTGGTTTTTCACCTTCGGTTTGCTCGGCATCGGCTGGCTGATCGACCTGTTCCTGATCCCGGCGATGGATCGTGAGGCCGATCTGCGTTTTACCGCAGGGCCCATCGAATACAACGTCGCGTGGATTCTGCTGACGTTCCTTGGGGTCTTCGGGGTGCACCGGATGTATCAGGGGAAATGGATCAGCGGGCTGGTGTATCTGCTCACGGGCGGGTTGTTCTTTATTGGCGTGCTGTATGACTTCTGGACGCTGAATGATCAGGTCTCGGTGCGCAACGCACAGAATCGCGGCGCTTTCCAATAAGCCATCGCGAGCAAGCCCGCTCCCACAGGGGATTTGTGTCGATCACAGATCCAGTGTGGGAGCGGGCTTGCTCGCGAAGAGGGCAACTCGGTATCAAGCCTGGTGGCTAATCCGCCCATCCACAAGCGTATAGCGAACCACACCCGGCAGACTATGCCCCAGGAACGGGCAGTTCTCGCCCTTCGACAGCCAGTTCTCACCGGCCACCGTCGAAGCCTGCGGGTCGAACAGCACGATGTCCGCCGCCCCACCCACCGCCAGCTTGCCCGCCGGCAGACGCAGCGCTTCAGCCGGGCCTGCGCTCAGACGCGCGAGCAAGGTCGGCAGATCGAGCAAACCATCCTCCACCAACGTCATCGCCAATGGCAGCAACAACTCAACACTGCTGATGCCCGGCTCGGTCGCGCCGAACGGTGCCAGTTTGGCGTCACGTTCGTGTGGCTGGTGATGGCTGGAAATCGCCGAGATTACCCCGGATTTCACGGCTTCACGCAGACCGTCGCGGTCGGCGCGGGTACGCAGCGGCGGTTGCACGTGATAGAGGCTGCTGAAGTCGATCAGCGCTTCGTCAGTCAGAATCAACTGATACAACGCGACATCCGCCGTCACCTTCAGACCACGGGCCTGCGCCTGAGCGATCAGGGCGACTCCGCGAGCGCTGGTCAGTTGGCTGAAGTGCGCGCGCACGCCGGATTGCTCGACCAGCAGCAGATCTCGAGCCAATGCCACCGTTTCAGCGGTTTCCGGAATCCCCGGCAGGCCAAGGAAGCTGGCCACCGCGCCCTCGTGAGCCAAACCACCTTCGGCCAGATCATGATCCTGCGAGTTGAAAATCACCGTCAGATCAAACGTCGCCGCATATTCCAGCGCCCGGCACAGCGTGCGGGTATTGCGAAAGCTCTCCAGACCGTTGCCGAACGCCACACAACCGGCGTCGCGCAGCGCCACCAGTTCAGCCAGTTGCTCGCCGTCCAGACCTTTGCTCAACGCGCCAATCGGGAACACCTTGGTGTTGCCGGCTTCGCGGGCGCGGTCGAGGATCAGCTCGGCCACGGCGGAGGTGTCGAGCACCGGTTTGGTTTTCGGCGGGCAGCACAGGCTGGTCACGCCACCGGCAGCGGCGGCGCGGGTTTCGCTGATGATCGAGCCTTTGCGGCTGTAACCCGGCTCGCGCAGGGCCACGTTCAGATCGACCAACCCCGGAGCGGCGACGAGGCCTTGGGCGTCGATGGTTTCTACTGCCGTGAAACCCGCTGGAGCGGCGCCGAGGGCGACGATCTTGCAGGCTTCAACGTGGATGTCGGTGATTTGATCCAGGCCGCTGCTTGGATCGATGACGCGTGCGCCGAGAATGCTGAGCTTCACTGGGCGTTCTCCTGCTCGAATTGACGCTGCGCGGTTTGTCCGCTCATGGCCATGGACAGCACAGCCATACGAATTGCGATGCCGTAGGTGACCTGATTGAGGATCACCGAGTGCGGGCCGTCGGCCACTGCCGACTCGATTTCCACCCCGCGGTTGATCGGCCCCGGGTGCATGACGATGCAATCGGGTTTGGCCCCGGCCAGACGCGCGGTGGTCAGGCCGAACAAACGGTAGAACTCGCCTTCGCTCGGCAATAGGCCACCGGTCATGCGTTCACGCTGCAGGCGCAACATGATCACCACGTCGACGTCTTTCAGACCTTCGGTCATGTCGGTGTAGACCTTCACGCCGTATTGCTCGATGCCGATCGGCAGCAGGGTTTTCGGCGCGATCACGCGGATGTCCGGGCAACCGAGGGTTTTCAGCGCGAGCATGTTCGAGCGCGCGACCCGCGAGTGCAGGATGTCGCCGACGATGGCCACCGAAAGGTTTTCGAAACCGCCCTTGTGCCGACGGATGGTGAGCATGTCGAGCATGCCCTGCGTCGGGTGCGCGTGACGGCCGTCGCCGCCGTTGATGATCGCCACTTGCGGGCATACGTGTTCGGCGATGAAGTGCGCGGCACCGGAATCACCGTGGCGCACGACGAACATGTCGGCGGCCATGGCTTCGAGGTTGCGCAGGGTGTCGAGCAGTGTTTCACCCTTGCTCGCCGACGAGGTCGATACGTTCAGGGTGATCACGTCCGCCGACAGCCGCTGGGCCGCCAGTTCGAAGGTGGTGCGGGTGCGCGTGGAGTTTTCGAAGAACACGTTGCACACGGTCTTGCCGCGCAGCAACGGGACTTTCTTCACCGCCCGGGCACCGACTTCGAGGAACGAGTCGGCAGTGTCGAGGATTTCCGTCAGCAACTCGCGGCGCAGGCCGTCGAGCGAGAGGAAGTGGCGCAGCTGGCCCTGATCATTGAGCTGCAGCGGGCGCTTGGTATCTAGAGGCGTCATCGCGAAGGGGACTCTCAATAGGGCGGATTAAAGGGACATGTCTTGCAGTTCGAGCGTCAGCGGCTCGGGGCCGGACAGCTTCACCCGTTCGTGAGCGGCCAGCGCCAAGGTCGCGCCGACCACGTTGGGGCGGATCGGCAGCTCACCAGCGTCCAGATCCAGCAGGCAGACCAGGGTCACGCTGGCCGGGCGGCCATAGTCGAACAATTCATTGAGGGCGGCGCGGATGGTGCGGCCGCTCATCAGTACGTCGTCGATCAGCACCAGATGCTGGCCTTCGATCTCGAAGGGCAGGGCGGACGGGCGTACCTGCGGGTGCAGACCGTTCTGGCTGAAGTCGTCGCGGTAGAAGGACACGTCCAGCGTGCCCAGTGGCGCGTCGCTGCCCAATTCCTTGAGCAAGGCCTGCGCGACCCAGATGCCGCCAGTGCGGATGCCGATGTAACGCGGTTCAGTGATGTCACGCTGGGCAAGGTGCGCCTTGAGGCGGGTCGCCATCTGGCTGATCAGATCGGCGGGATTTGGCAGGCTCATGGTTGCTCCTTGTTGGGGGCGAGTCGGATCCTTGGACACGACTCGGTTTTTCACTCAAAAGAAAAGCGCCGAAGCGCTTGTCAGGATTCAAACAATGCAGTGTTTTCATCGAGCCAGCCCTGCAACAGCAGAGCGGCAGCGATGGCGTCCACCGGGTTGTCGCGGTAACTGCCTTTTTGGCCGCCGCGCACCAGACGCTCGCCCTTGGCCTCGAAAGTGGTCAGGCGCTCGTCGTGGGTATAGAAGGGCACATTGAAGCGGCCGTTGAGGCGGCGGGCGAATTTCTCCGCGCGCAGGCACATTTCGCTCGGCGTGCCGTCCATGTTCAGCGGCAGGCCGACGACCACGGCGTCGGGTTTCCATTCCTTGAACAGCGCTTCCACCTGATTCCAGTCGGGAATGCCGTTTTGCGCTTTCAGTGTGCACAGCTCGCGGGCCTGGCCGGTAATGACCTGGCCGACCGCGACGCCGATCTGTTTGGTGCCGTAGTCGAAGCCGAGAATCAGACGCAGCGCCATCAGGCGTGACCTGCCTGGCTGGTCAGCAGGCTGAGGTTGATCCCCAAGTGCTTGGCTGCCGCTTCGAGTCGCAGTTCGCTGCTGGTGTTGAAGAGGATGTCGGCGTCGTACGGGCAGGTCAGCCAGGCGTTGTCGGCCATTTCCGCTTCCAGTTGCCCGGCTTCCCAACCCGCATAGCCGAGGGCGATCAGGCTTTTCGCCGGGCCGACGCCGTCCGCGATGGCGAACAGCACATCCTGCGAGGTCGACAGGGCCAGATCGCCATCCAGTTGCGCGGTGGCCTGGAAGGTCTTGCCCGCCGGGTGCAGGACGAAACCGCGATCGGTCTGCACAGGGCCGCCGATGAAGATCGGCACGTGCTGGCACAGTGCTGGCGGGTCGATGTCCGGGCGCAGTTGCTCAAGAATGTCGGCCAGATTCAGCTCTTGCGGTCGATTGACCACAATCCCCATCGCGCCATTGGCCGTGTGCTCGACGATGTAGGTCAAGGTGTGGGCAAAGTTCGGGTCGGCCATGTGAGGCATGGCGATCAGGAAGTGATGCTTGAGGTAGCTGGGGCTGACGTTTTTCATGTGCGCTAGTGTGGCGTTCGGGGGGCAAACTGACAAGCTGAAGCCGCCAAAAGATCGCAGCCTTCGGCAGCTCCTACAGGGGAGCACAGGCCAAACTGTAGGAGCTGCCGAAGGCTGCGATCTTTTGATCTTGCCCCTAATTGCTGGACAAGCGGTCGCCGCGGGCGAATTTCCAGGTGCGGATGATTTCCAGGCGGTCGATGTCCGACAGGTCGCCGGTAAACGGTGCAAACGGCGCAGCCAGGCGGACGATGCGCTGCGCCGCTTGATCCAGCAGCGGCTGGCCAGACGATTCCAGCACCAGCACTTCATACAGCGAGCCATCGCGGTTGATCGAGACCATCAGGCGCAAATTGCCGTAGATCTGCTTGCGCCGCGCTTCGTCGGGATAATTCAGGTTGCCGATGCGCTCGACCTTCTTGCGCCATTCGTCTTTGTACCAGGCGCCTTTGTCGCGCATGGTCGACGCAGCGCTCAAGCGATGAATGCGCGGGCGTTTGGCGTACAGCTGTTGTTCTTTCGCCAGTTCGGCTTCAAGGCTGGCGATGTCGCTGGACAGCTGCGAGCTGTCGAACGTCGGCGCGTCGACCGACGGTTTCACTTCAGTCTTGGTCTCTTCTTTCTTGGTCGGTGCCTTTTTCGGCTTCGGCGCTACCGTGGTCACCGCTGCTTTGGGCGCGGCTTCCTGCACTTCCGGCTTGGCGGCCGGTGGCGGCGTGACTTTTTTGACCTGATTGTCCTGGAACGGCGCGACCTCAGTGGTCTTCGGAATCGCCTTTTTGTCCAGCGTGCCGCTGCCTTCCTGATTTTCCTGAGCGAGAAAATCCGCCTTCTCCGGCTTCTTTTCGCTCTTGAAAGTGGCGAGGGTAATTTCCAGGGTTTTGCTGATTTGCTTGGGCTCGACCATCGTGAAGCCGACGCCAAGCAGCAACGCCAAATGAATCAGCGCCGCAAGGAATAGGGTAAAACCGAGGCGATCGGCCGGGCGCACGCCACGATGGGCGAGTTCAGCGGGCAGATCGGACGGGAGGGTCATGACAGAAAAACCAACATCGCGTTTTTACGGGCTCGGCATGATAACGCAATGTTGGTTTTTAGCTGCAAGCTTCAAGCGGCAAGCGACATAAGGGCAGCTGCAAGTTTCGAGCGGCAAGCTGCAAGTAAAAGCTTGTAGCTCATGGCTTGCGGCTTGTAGCTGGCCGTCAGGCTTGCGGCTTACGGCTTGAGGCTTGCAGCTTGCTTTCAATGGCATCCATGAGCATGCCGCCGATATCAGTGCCAAACGCATTGTCGATTTCACGGATGCAGGTCGGGCTGGTGACGTTGATTTCGGTGAGGCTCTCGCCGATCACGTCGAGACCGACGAACAGCAGGCCCTTCTCACGCAGGGTCGGGCCGACTTGGGCGGCGATCCAGCGATCTTTCTCGGTCAGCGGACGCGCTTCGCCACGGCCACCGGCGGCGAGGTTGCCACGGGTTTCGCCCTGCGCCGGAATCCGCGCCAGGCAGTAATCCACCGGCTCGCCGTCGATCATCAGGATGCGTTTGTCGCCGTCCTTGATCGCTGGCAGGTAGGCCTGGCCCATGATCTGCTGGCCACCGAGGGCGGTCAGGGTTTCCAGAATCACCGACAGGTTCGGGTCGCCCGCGCGGTGACGGAAGATCGAGGTGCCGCCCATGCCGTCCAGCGGCTTGAGGATCACGTCGCCGTGTTTCGCGGCGAATTCACGCAGCACGTCGGCACGGCGGCTGACCACGGTTGGCGGCGTGCACTGCGGGAACAGCGTGGCAAACAGCTTTTCATTGCAGTCGCGCAGGCTCTGCGGCTTGTTCACCACCAGTACGCCGGCGGTTTCAGCCTGTTCAAGCAGGTAGGTGGAGTAGACGAACTCCATGTCGAACGGCGGATCCTTGCGCATCAGGATCACGTCCAGATCGCTCAGCAGGTTGTCCTGCTCGGCGTCCAGTTCGAACCATTTTTCCGGGTTGGCGAAGACTTTCAGCGGCTTCATGCGCGCCCGCGCCTGACCTTCGCCCTGATACAGGTCGCGCTGTTCCATATAGAACAGTTCCCAGCCGCGCTTTTGCGCGGCCAGCAGCATGGCCAGCGAGCTATCCTTTTTATAGGAGATGCTGGCGATAGGGTCCATGACAATCCCGACGCGAACGCTCATTGGGTTTTCCTCGAAAATTGGCTACCGGATCGGTATTGAAAAAGTGCCGCCAGAGTGGCGCCGGGTGGGTTTTCGGTCAAGGGAAAACCCGTCGATAGATTGGATCTGGAGACTGTGCTAAAAAGGCTGGCATATCGTGCTGGCCCTTAAGCATCAAGGGTTTCCGGCCATTACTCATAGCAAAACGGACAATTTGATTCGCAAAGGCGACGGTAGAGCCCTCTTATGGAACAGCAGTCCAGCGCCTTGAAGGTCATGGTGATCGACGACTCGAAAACGATTCGTCGCACCGCCGAAACATTGTTGAAGAATGTCGGTTGCGAAGTGATCACGGCGATCGACGGTTTCGACGCCCTGGCCAAGATCGCCGATAACCACCCCGGGATCATTTTTGTCGACATCATGATGCCGCGTCTGGATGGTTATCAGACCTGCGCTTTAATCAAGAACAACAGCGCGTTCAAGGCGACACCGGTGATCATGTTGTCATCGCGCGACGGGCTGTTCGACAAGGCCAAGGGGCGGATTGTCGGTTCTGATCAATTTTTGACCAAGCCTTTCAGCAAGGAAGAACTGCTCAACGCGATTCAGGCCCATGTTCCGGGCTTTGCCGCCGTTTTGCCGCAGTAAGACACGTACAGAGACGCGCGGTCAGCGGGCCGGGCGTCGACAAGAAAAATGGGGAAAACCATGGCACGTATCCTGATCGTCGATGATTCGCCGACTGAAATGTACAAACTCACCGGCATGCTGGAAAAGCACGGCCATGAAGTGTTGAAGGCCGAAAACGGCGCGGACGGCGTGGCCCTGGCCCGGCAGGAAAAACCTGACGCGGTACTGATGGACATCGTCATGCCCGGCCTCAACGGTTTCCAGGCAACCCGTCAGCTGACCAAGGATGCCGACACCACGCACATCCCGGTGATCATCATCACCACCAAGGATCAGGAAACCGACAAGGTCTGGGGCACTCGTCAGGGCGCCAAGGACTACCTGACCAAACCGGTCGACGAAGACACCCTGATCAAGACCCTGAACAACGTACTCAAAGGCTGATCGCGCAACCATGAGCGAATCGCTGACCGCGTTCGAACTGCTCTGGCAGATCGATCAGCGCTGCCGCTTGCTGGCGGCGGACTTGCCGTCGCAACCGGCGCGCCAGGATCGCTGGAGCGGCATCGGCTTTCGCCTCGGCGAACACTGGTATGTGGCGCCGATGGGCGAAGTCAGCGAAGTGCTGCACGAACCGCGCTTCACCCAGTTGCCCGGGGTCAAACCGTGGGTCAAAGGCGTGGCTAATCTGCGCGGGCGGCTGCTGCCGATCATGGATTTGTGTGGTTTCTTCGGGCATGAACTGTCGCCGCTGCGCAAACAGCGGCGGGTGTTGGTGGTGGAGCATGGGGACGTGTTTGCCGGGCTGATGGTCGATGAGGTTATTGGTCTGCAGCATTTCGAGCAGGACAGCTTCGAACCGATCTCGATCAGCAAGCGCCAGGGCTCCAAGGCCGAGTTCGTCAAAGGCTATTTTCGGCGCGAGCAGAACTGGCGGGTGTTCAGCCTGTTCGCGCTGGCGAAATCCCCGGTGTTCATGAGCGTCGCGATATAACAGATTCAACACCGTCCCTTGTAGGAGCCGAGCTTGCTCGCGAAGAGGGCGTGTCAGGCGCAATCAATGTTGGCTGACCCACCGCTTTCGCGAGCAAGCTCAGCTCCTACAGGGTAAGTGAACCGTTCCCAAGGCGAGGACCGATGATAAAAGCAAAAACAGGCAAGCCGGCGGAAGGATCGCGCAGTCGCTCGCAGATCATCGTGCTGTTCATCGCACTGATCGTGTTCATCATGTTGTTGTTCGCCAACTTCGCTTACCTCAACACCCAGGCGAACTACGACAAACAGTACATCGGCCACGCCGGTGAGCTGCGCGTGCTCTCGCAACGCATCGCCAAAAACGCAACCGAAGCCGCCGCCGGCAAGGCTGCCGCGTTCAAGTTGCTCAGCGATGCGCGCAACGATTTCGCCCTGCGCTGGGGTTACCTGAAGAAGGGCGACCCGGTCACCGGCCTGCCGCCGGCCCCCGCCACCGTGCGCCCGGAAATGCGCGCCGTGCAGCTGGACTGGGAACGTCTGCTGAAAAACACCGACGCGATTCTCTCCAGCGAACAGACCGTGCTGTCGCTGCATCAAGTCGCCGCGACCCTGGCCGAAACCGTGCCGCAGTTGCAGATCGAATACGAAAAAGTCGTCGAAATCCTCCTCCAGCGTGGTGCCCCGGCTGCACAAGTAGCGATGGCCCAACGTCAGTCGTTGCTGGCCGAACGCATTCTTGGCGCGGTCAACACCGTGCTCGCCGGTGACGAAAACTCGCAGCAAGCCGCCGATGCCTTTGGCCGCGACGCCACCCGTTTCGGCCAAGTGCTGAACGGCATGCTGCAAGGCAACCCGACGCTGAAAATCACTCAGGTCGAAGACCGTGACGCCCGCGCGCGTTTGAGCGAAATCTCCGAGCTGTTCCAGTTCGTCTCCGGTTCCGTCGATGAAATCCTCGAAACCTCGCCCGAGCTGTTCAAGGTTCGCGAATCGGCGAGCAATATCTTCAGCCTCTCGCAAACCCTGCTCGACGAAGCCTCGCACTTGGCCACCGGTTTCGAAAACCTCGCCGGCGGGCGCAACACCGACACCATCGGCGGCTACGTCCTCGGTTTGCTGGCACTGGCCTCGATCATCCTGATCGGCATGGTCATGGTGCGCGAAACCAACCGGCAACTGCGCGAAACCGCCGAAAAGAATGAGCGCAACCAGAACGCGATCATGCGCCTGCTCGACGAGATTGAAGACCTTGCCGACGGCGACCTCACCGTGACCGCTTCGGTGACCGAAGACTTCACCGGCACCATCGCCGACTCGATCAACTATTCCGTCGACCAACTGCGCGATCTGGTCGCCACCATCAACCTCACCGCCGGCCAGGTCGCCGCCGCCGTGCAGGAAACCCAAGCCACCGCCATGCACCTGGCGCAGGCTTCGGAGCATCAGGCCCAGCAGATTTCCGAAGCGTCGACGGCGATCAGCGACATGGCCGAATCCATCGATCAGGTCTCGGCCAACGCCGCCGAGTCTTCGGCGGTAGCCGAGCGTTCCGTGGAGATCGCCAACAAAGGCAACGAGGTGGTGCACAACACCATCCACGGCATGGACAACATTCGCGAACAGATTCAGGACACCGCCAAGCGCATCAAGCGTCTCGGCGAGTCGTCGCAGGAAATCGGCGATATCGTCAGCCTGATCGATGATATCGCGGATCAGACCAACATCCTCGCCCTCAACGCCGCGATTCAGGCGTCGATGGCCGGTGATGCCGGGCGCGGTTTTGCTGTGGTTGCCGACGAAGTGCAACGGTTGGCCGAGCGCTCGTCCGCCGCCACTCGGCAGATCGAAACCCTGGTGCGGGCGATTCAGACCGACACCAATGAAGCCGTTATTTCCATGGAGCAAACCACCACCGAAGTGGTGCGCGGCGCGCGACTGGCGCAGGATGCCGGTGTGGCCCTGGAAGAAATCGAAGGCGTGTCGAAAACCCTCGCGGCGCTGATTCAAAGCATCTCCAACGCGGCGCAGCAGCAGACGACGTCGGCCGGGCAGATTTCCCTGACGATGAATGTGATCCAGCAGATCACCTCGCAGACCTCGTCCGGCTCCACCGCCACCGCTGAGAGCATCGGCAACCTGACGAAAATGGCCAGCCAGCTGCGGCGCTCGGTGTCCGGATTCACCTTGCCGGCGGCGAAAGACAAAGCGTGAGTGGAGTGGTTATGGGTGATCGGCACGACTATGTGGCCCTCGAATGGGTCAAAGGCGAAATTGCCGAAACGCTGAAACAGGCGCATCAGGCGATTGAAGCCGTGCTCGATGACCCGCAGGCTTTTCCGGGGCTGGACGAGTGCCTGGATTACATCCATCAGGTGCACGGCAGCCTGCAGATGGTCGAATTCTACGGCGCAGCTTTGCTCGCCGAAGAGATGGAACATCTGGTCGAAGCCCTGCAGCAAGAGCGCGTCAGCCATCGCGACGAAGCGCTGCACCTGCTGCTGCAAGCCCTCGGACAATTGCCGATCTACCTCGACCGCGTGCAAAGCGCCCGGCGTGATTTACCGCTGGTGGTGCTGCCGCTGATCAACGATCTGCGCAGCGCCCGGGGCGAAAGTCTGTTGTCGGAAACCAGCCTGTTCAGCCCGCAACTGCCCGAGCTGCCCCCGCTGAGCGCAGAGGCCTTGGCGCTGCTGGAACCGCCAGAGTTGCCCAACGTGCTGCGCAAACTCCGGCAGACACTGCAAATGGCCCTGGTCGGTTTGCTGCGTGAACAGGACGACCAGACCCACCTCGGTTATCTGGCGAAAGTCTTCACCCGCCTCGAAGCGTTAAGCGGCGAGACACCGCTGAGTCCGTTGTGGCAAGTCGCCTCGGCGCTGGTCGAAGGCATGCGCGAAGGCGTGATCGCCAACAGCCCGGCGCTGCGCAGCCTGTTCAAGGACGCCGACAAAGAGCTCAAGCGTCTGCTCGATCAAGGCATGGCCGGCCTCAACCAGCCGCCACCGCCGGAGCTGCTGAAAAGCCTGTTGTTCTATATTGCCAAAGCCGAACATCCCACCGGGCAGATGCTGACCATGAAAGATCGCTACTCCCTGGACGACGCGTTGCCCGACAGCGCGATGGTCGATGAAGAACGCGCGCGCCTCGCTGGTCCTGACCGCGATGCGATGCGCTCGGTGTTGGCGGCATTGTGCGAAGAGCTGGTGCGAGTCAAGGAGCGCCTCGACCTGTTCGTGCGCAGCGACCGCCAGCACACTTCGGATCTGGAAAGCCTGCTCGCGCCGCTGCGACAAATCGCCGACACCCTCGCCGTGCTCGGATTCGGTCAGCCGCGCAAAGTCATCATCGATCAATTGGCGGTGGTGCTGAGCCTTGCCCAAGGCCAGCGCGAACCGAACGACGCAATCCTGATGGACGTCGCCGGCGCCTTGCTCTACGTCGAGGCGACGCTGGCCGGGATGGTCGGCACCGTCGAGCCGGAAAGCCCGGAAGACGCGCGCCTGCCGACCACCGACCTGACGCAGATTCATCAGATCGTCATCAAGGAAGCGCGCATCTGCCTGCAACAGGCCAAGGACATGATCGTCGACTACATCGACGCCGATTGGGATCGCCAACACCTGCAACCGTTGCCGGCGCTGCTGACTCAAGTGCGCGGTGCACTGGCGATGATTCCGCTGAACCGCGCGGCGAGTCTGGTCGAGGCCTGCAACGGTTTTATCCGCGAACATTTGTTGCTCGATCCGCACGAACCGGGTTGGGAACAACTGGATCATCTGGCCGATGTCATCAGCAGCCTTGAGTATTACCTTGAACGCTTGAGCGACGACCCGCAGGCACCGGGCGAACAACTGCTGGATGTCGCGCAGAAGTCCCTCGCCAGTCTGGGGTTCTTTCCAAATGAGCCGCATGTTCCCGTGCTCGACGACGTGCTCAGCCCCAGCGAAGCGCTGGTGATGCAGGACATGCAGGCGCTCGACGATCCGGACATCGTGCAGTCGCTGGCCGACGTGTTGGCCAGCCCGGTGTCAGCGCTCAACCCGCCGGCACTGATCACTCCCGGCAGCCTGATGCCGCCGCCGGCCGATGAAGAACCGGTCGATGATGAGCTGCGCGAAGTGTTCCTCGAAGAGACCGATGAAGTCCTCGAAGTCCTCCACGAATACCTGCCGCGCTGGGCTGCCAATCCGCAGGATCGCGATGCGCTGACTGAGCTGCGCCGCGCCTTCCACACCTTGAAGGGCAGCGGGCGCATGGTGCGCGCGCTGATCCTCGGTGAGCTGGCCTGGTCGGTGGAAAACCTGCTCAATCGCGTGCTCGAACAAAGCGTCGAACCCGGCTCTGTGGTGCAGCAACTGCTGACCGACACGGTGCTGTTGCTGCCGGAACTGATCAGCGAATTTGCCATCAACCGCCAGCGTCAGCGCAGCGATGTCGATCAACTCGCCGCCCGCGCGCACGCCTTGGCCAAGGGTGACGAGCCGATGGCCGCTGAAGACGTCGACGATGTCGCGGCGCTTGATCCACTGTTGCTGGAGATCTTCCGCAACGAAGCGGAAACCCACCTCGCCAGCCTCAACCGTTTCCTCGATCAAGCCGCCGAGCATGTGCCGTTGCAAGCCAGCGACGAATTGCAGCGCGCCTTGCACACGCTCAAGGGCAGCGCGTCGATGGCTGGCGTGTTGCCGATTGCCGAACTGGCGGCGCCGCTCGATCAACTGGCCCGCGAATTCAAGGCGCACCAGTTGCCGCTGGATCTCGATGAAGTGGAATTGCTCCTTGAAGCCGAGGGCTTGTTTCGCGTCGGTTTGCGTCAGCTCAAACACGATCCGCTGGCGCCGATTGTCGGCGCGCAGTCGCTGATCAAGCGCACCGATGAACTGCTGGCCGAGCGGCTGGCGTCGATCCTCGATGCGCCGAACACCGGCCTGCGGATCAAGCGCGACCCGCAACTGATCAACAACTTTCTCGCCCAAGGCATGGACATCCTCCTCGACGCCGAAAGCCTGTTGCAGCGCTGGCAGCAGCACCCCGGCGAGCGTCAGGAACTCAGCGCACTGCTGGATGAATTGACCACGCTGGGCGAGGGCGCGCACCTCGCCGATCTGCTGCCGGTCGATGTGTTGTGCGAGGCTTTGCTCGATCTTTACGGCGCCGTCGAAGAAAGCAGTCTGGCGGTCAGCGAGCGGTTTTTTCACGAAGCGCAAAATGCCCACGAAGCGCTGATCAACATGCTCGACGAACTGGCTGCCGGCCAGGAAGTCACCCCGCAGCCTGAGCGAATCCGCGCTTTGCATGATCTGCTCGATGAAAGCCTCGACCCGTCGTCGATGGGCCTGATTCGCAGCGACGGCAGCCGCACCCTGAGCATCCGCGAACTGGGCAGCGCCACCGCCGAACTGCAACAAACGGCCAGTGCTTTTGAAGCGGACGACGAGATCGTCGAGATCTTCCTCGAAGAGGCCGTGGACATTCTCGACAGCGCCGGCCAGGCCTTGCAGCGCTGGCTGAGTGATCCGGACAACAGCGCGCCGTTGTCATCCTTGCAGCGCGATTTGCACACGCTCAAGGGCGGCGCGCGCATGGCTGAAGTCGAGGCCATCGGCGATCTCGCTCAGGAGCTGGAAAGCCTCTACGAAGGCCTGGTTGATCGTCGCTACAACTACAGCGAAACCCTGGGCCGCTTGCTGCTCAAGAGTCACGACCGCTTGGCGCTGTTGCTTGATCAGTTGCAAAACCATCAGCCACTGACGCCAGCGCACGATCTGATTGAAGCGATCCGCCAAGTGCGGCAGGGGCCAGGCATCGCCGAAACGCCGCCAGCCACCGCCGATCATGACAGCGCCAGTCACGATCCGGAGTTGCTGGAGATCTTCCTCGAAGAAGGTTTCGACATCATCGAAAACTCCGGCGCCGCGCTGCTGCGCTGGCAGGCCGAGCCGGGTAATCGACAGGAAATCGAAACCCTGCTGCGCGATCTGCACACCCTCAAGGGTGGCGCGCGGATGGTCGAGATCGGCCCGATCGGCGACCTCGCCCATGAGCTGGAATACCTTTACGAAAGTCTGTCGGCCGGTTCGCTGCAAGCCTCGACCGAACTGTTTGCGCTGGTGCAGCGCGGGCATGACCGACTGGCGCAGATGCTCGATGCGGTGCGTGCGGGGCAACCGTGCCCGCCGGCCGATCGGCTGATCAATGCGATCCAGAATTTCAGTCATCCGGCGACCATTGAAACGCCGCCGGTGCTGCTGCCGGTTGCGGCTAAAACCGAGGCCGCACCGCCGGCGGCCGATGTTGGCGCGGACATGGTCAAGGTTTCCGCCGAACTGCTCGATGAGCTGGTCAACCTGGCCGGGGAAACCTCGATCTTCCGGGGCCGTATCGAGCAGCAGGTCAACGACGCACAGATTGCTCTGAACGAGATGGAAACCACCATCGAACGGATGCGCGATCAGTTGCGCCGTCTCGACACCGAAACCCAGGGACGGATTCTCAGTCGCCAGCAAGCAGATGCCGAACGCCTTGGCTACGAAGAATTCGATCCGCTGGAAATGGATCGCCATTCGCAGTTGCAGCAACTGTCGCGGGCGTTGTTTGAATCGGCCTCTGACTTGCTCGATCTGAAAGAAACCCTCGACCGCCGCAACCACGACGCCGAGAACTTGTTGCAGCAACAGGGCCGTATCAACACCGAGTTGCAGGAAGGCCTGATGCGCACGCGCATGGTGCCGTTCGAGCGCATGTTGCCGCGCCTGAAACGCATCGTCCGTCAGGTCGCCGAAGAGCTGAACAAAGACGTCGCGTTTGTCGTCGGCAACGCCGAAGGCGAGATGGATCGCAACGTGCTCGAACGCATGGCCGCGCCGCTGGAACACATGCTGCGCAACGCCGTCGATCATGGTCTGGAGTCCGCCGAAGTGCGGCTGGCGGCGGGTAAACCGGCGCAAGGGCAGATCAGCCTCGACCTGTCTCGCGAGGGCGGCGACATCGTTTTCGACATCCGCGATGACGGCGCCGGTGTGCCACTGGAAGCGGTGCGCAACAAGGCGATCAAGCGTGGTTTGCTCGCCCCGAATGCCGAGATCAGTGACCGCGATGTGTTGCAGTTCATCCTTCAGCCGGGCTTTTCCACAGCGGAAAAAATCACCCAGATTTCCGGGCGTGGCGTCGGCATGGACGTGGTGCACGAAGAGGTGCGGCAACTCGGCGGCACCATGAGCATCGACTCGGTGCCGGGGCAGGGCGTGCATTTCCGCATTCGTCTGCCGTTCACCGTGTCGGTCAACCGTGCGTTGATGGTGCAGTGTGGCGAGGATCAATACGCGATTCCGCTGAACACCATCGAAGGCATTGTTCGCGTGTTGCCGAATGATCTCGAAGGACACTTCCGCCAGGATCCGCCGCGCTATCAATACGGCGGCCAGACCTATGAACTGTGCTACCTCGGCGAACTGCTGAAAACTGCGCCACGGCCGAAACTGCTCGGGCAGAACCTGCCATTGCCGGTGCTGCTGGTGCACTACAACGACCGGCATATTGCCGTGCAAGTGGACGTGATGGCGGGCACTCGCGAGATCGTGGTGAAGAGTCTCGGCGCGCAATTCGCGGCGCTGCAGGGCGTGTCCGGGGCGACGATTCTTGGCGATGGCCGGGTGGTGCTGATTCTCGATCTGCTCGCACCGATTCGGGCGATGCAGGCGCGCATTGCGCAAACGCCGACGCTGCCGGAGATCGACAGCGAACCACAGAAACCGCTGCTGGTGATGGTGGTCGACGACTCGGTCACCGTGCGCAAGGTCACCAGCCGTTTGCTCGAACGCCATGGCATGAACGTGCTGACCGCCAAGGACGGTGTCGATGCCATGCTGCTGCTCGAAGAGCACATGCCCGACCTGATGCTGCTCGACATCGAAATGCCGCGCATGGACGGCTTCGAAGTCGCCACCCAGGTGCGCAACGACGAACGCCTGCAACACCTGCCGATCATCATGATCACCTCGCGCACCGGGCAGAAACACCGTGATCGTGCGATGGCCATCGGCGTCAACGACTACCTCGGCAAGCCGTACCAGGAATCGGTGCTGCTCGAAAGCATTGCCCAATGGAGCAAGAAACATGCATGAGCGCCGGCACAATCAGCGCAGCAGCCAACTGACCGGGCTGCTGCTGCCGTTGGCGGATCGCAATTTGATCCTGCCCAACGTCGCCGTGGCTGAGCTGATCGACTATCAGGCCAGTGCCTTCGATCTGGATACGCCGCCGTGGTATCTGGGGCGGGTGACGTGGCGTGAGCGGCGGATTCCGTTGCTGAGTTTTGAGTCGGCGTGTGGGCAGAAAATTGTGATTGGCGAGCGCGCGCGGATCGTGATTTTGAATGCGCTGGGCGGGTTGCCGGAGTTGAAGTTCATTGCGCTGCTGGTGCAGGGGATTCCGCGGTCGTACAAGCTTGATAGCCAGTTGAGCTATGTCGACGTGCCGTTGTGTGCGCTGGAGCAGGCGGCGGTGCAGGTCGGGGAACAGGTGGCGAAGGTGCCGGATTTGTTGGGGTTGGAGAAGTTGTTGGTGGAGGCTGATCTGGTTTGACGGCCTGACCCTCACCCCAGCTCTCTCCCGCATGGGTTCGGCAAACCGAATGAATTTCTGGATTGGGAATACGTTCCCCTGTAGGAGCTGCGGCACGCTGCGATCTTTTGATGTTGAAGATCAAAAGATCGCAGCCTCGTTTCACTCGACAGCTCCTACAGGGCGTTTCTCAACCATTACTCTGAGCGTAATGATTCGCCACCGTGCTTGATTGATGCCCCCACCCCACACGCCTACCTTAGCTCCACGACAGCGAACCCCGTGGAGTGAGCATGACAACAACAATTTCCCCCGACTCGCGCTGGACGCGGCGGCGCGATGAGAAGCAGCGCCGCCTCGACAAGGTGCGCGGGCTGGCCGACGGTGTGGTGTTGCCCACCGACAAGATCGTCGCCGCGCTCGAAGCGCTGATTCATCCCGGCGACCGTGTGGTACTCGAGGGCAACAACCAGAAGCAAGCGGATTTCCTTTCGCGTTCGCTGGCCAAAGCCGACCCGGAAAAGCTCCACGACCTGCACATGATCATGCCCAGTGTCGGCCG
Source organism: Pseudomonas sp. 18058 (assembly GCF_902706155.1). Lineage (NCBI taxonomy): Bacteria > Pseudomonadati > Pseudomonadota > Gammaproteobacteria > Pseudomonadales > Pseudomonadaceae > Pseudomonas > Pseudomonas sp. 18058. The sequence goes on along the minus strand of NZ_CACSJY010000005.1, from coordinate 54,591 downwards.
CTCTGAGCACCTCGACCTGTTCGAACGCGGCATCGCCCGCAAGCTCGATTTCTCCTTCGCCGGCACCCAGAGCCTGCGCATCAGCCAGTTGCTCGAAGACGGCCTGCTGGAAATCGGCGCGATCCACACTTACATCGAACTCTACGCCCGGCTGGTGGTGGATCTGATCCCCAACGTCGTGCTCTCCGCCGGGTTCATGGCCGACCGCGCCGGCAACATCTACACCGGCCCGAGCACCGAAGACACCCCGGCACTGATCGAACCGGCGGCGTTCAGCGACGGTATCGTCATCGTCCAGGTCAACCAATTGGTCGACGACGTCAGCGAACTGCCTCGCGTAGATATTCCTGCGTCATGGGTCGATTTCGTCGTGGTGGCCGACAAGCCGTTCTACATCGAACCGCTGTTCACCCGCGACCCACGGCACATCAAGCCTGTGCACGTGTTGATGGCGATGATGGCGATCCGTGGCATTTACGAAAAACACAACGTGCAGTCGCTCAACCACGGCATCGGTTTCAACACCGCCGCCATCGAATTGATCCTGCCGACCTACGGCGAATCCCTCGGCCTCAAAGGCAAGATCTGCCGCAACTGGACGCTCAATCCGCATCCAACATTGATCCCGGCGATTGAAAGCGGTTGGGTCGAAAGCGTGCATTGCTTCGGCACCGAACTGGGCATGGAGAACTACATCGCCGCGCGCCCGGACGTGTTCTTCACTGGTCGCGATGGCTCGCTGCGTTCCAACCGCATGTTCTGCCAACTCGCCGGGCAGTACGCGGTAGATCTGTTTATCGGCGCGACGTTGCAGGTCGATGGCGATGGCCATTCCTCGACCGTCACCCGTGGCCGCCTCGCCGGTTTCGGTGGCGCGCCGAACATGGGCCACGACCCGCGCGGTCGCCGTCACGGCACCCCGGCGTGGCTGGACATGCGCCACGACGACTCGCAGCAACCGATGCTCGAACGCGGCAAGAAACTCGTGGTGCAAATGGTCGAGACGTTCCAGGAGGGCGGCAAACCGACCTTCGTCGAAACCCTCGACGCGGTAGAAGTGGCGAAGAAAAGCGGCATGCCGCTGGCGCCGATCATGATCTACGGCGACGACGTCACCCACCTGCTCACTGAAGAAGGCATCGCCTACCTGTACAAGGCGCGTTCGTTGGAAGAGCGCCAGGCAATGATCGCCGCGGTTGCGGGCGTCACCGCCATCGGCCTGCGCCACAACCCGAAAGACACCGAACGTATGCGCCGCGAAGGCCTGATCGCCTTGCCCGAAGACCTCGGTATCCGCCGCACCGACGCCACCCGCGAATTGCTCGCGGCGAAAAGCGTGGCTGATCTGGTCGAGTGGTCCGGCGGCTTGTACAACCCGCCCGCGAAATTCAGGAGCTGGTAATGCACGCACTTAACCTGCAAGCGAAACCGCTGTCCCTGGCTGATCGATTGGCCGATCTGGCGGTGGACGCGTTGATCGACGAAGCCGATCTGTCGCCGAAACCGGCACTGGTCGACCGTCGCGGCAACGGCGCACACACCGATCTGCACTTGGGTCTGATGCACGCTTCGGCACTGTCGTTGTGGCCGGCGTTCAAGGAAATGGCTGAAGCGGCGGTTGCAATCGGTGAAGTCAATTCAACGTTGCGCGAAGCGATTGGCCGTATCGGCCGTGAAGGCGAACAAGCGATGCTCACCACCACCAACGGTGTGAACACACATCGTGGGGCGATCTGGGCCTTGGGATTATTGGTGACCGCCGCTGCGCTGGAACCACAATCCTCTAGTGCCAACGCAGTCTCACTGCGCGCTGCACGTTTGGCCTTGCTGGACGATCGCCACGCACCCAAACCCTTGAGCCATGGCGCGCAAGTCGCCCTGCGTTACGGCGCACGCGGCGCGCGTGAAGAAGCGCAACTCGGCTTCCCTTCGGTGCTGCAACGCGGCCTGCCACAACTCAAACGCAGCCGTGCCCAAGCAAGCGGCGAACAGAACGCCCGGCTCGACGCCTTGCTCGCAATCATGACCAATCTGGCCGACACCTGCGTGCTCTACCGCGCCGGCGAAGAGGGTTTGCAGGCCATGCAACTCGGCGCGCAAGCGGTGCTCGACGCCGGTGGCAGCGCCAGCCTCAGCGGTCGTCGTCGCTTGCACGAACTGGATCAACAACTCATCGCATTGAATGCCTCGCCCGGTGGCGCCGCCGATTTGCTCGCCGCCACGCTGCTGCTCGACCGTATCGAGCACAACGGCATCCTTCAGGGAGCGTTTTGATGGAAACCCTATCGTTTGAATTCCCCGCCGGGCAGCCACCACGCGGTCGCGCGCTGGTCGGCTGTGTCGGCTCGGGTGATCTGGAAGTGCTGATCGAACCGGGCCTGGCCGGCAAGCTGACGATCAATGTGCAGACCTCGGTCAACGGCGCGCAACTGCGCTGGCAGCATCTGTTTGCGCGGATGTTCGACGGCACCACGCCGCCGGCCATGGCTATTGATATCCACGATTTCGGCGCGACGCCGGGCGTGGTTCGCTTGCGTCTGGAACAAGGTTTCGAGGAGATCGGCCATGACTGACAGCGCAGCGTTGCTCAACAAACACAGCTTCGTCGAGCTCGGCGCGCGGCAACGGGCGAAAGCCTTGCTCGATGCCGGCAGCTTTCGTGAGTTGCTTGATCCGTTTCAACGGGTGATGTCGCCGTGGCTTGAACGTCAGGGCGTGGTGCCGCAGGCCGATGACGGTGTGATCATCGCCAAGGGCAGCCTCGATGGGTTGCCGGTGGTGATTGCCGCGATTGAAGGCGCGTTTCAGGGTGGCAGCCTTGGCGAAGTCGGCGGGGCGAAGATTGCTGGCGCGCTGGAACTGGCGGCTGAAGACAACCGCAAAGGCATTCCGACCCGCGCGGTGTTGCTGCTGGAAACCGGTGGCGTGCGTTTGCAGGAAGCCAATCTCGGGCTGGCGGCGATTGCTGATATTCATGCGGCAATTGTCGATTTGCAGCAGTACCAACCGGTGGTCGGTGTGGTCGCCGGCAGCGTTGGGTGTTTCGGCGGCATGTCGATTGCCGCTGCGCTGTGCAGCTATTTGCTGGTGACTCAGGAAGCGCGCCTCGGTTTGAACGGTCCGCAGGTTATCGAACAGGAAGCCGGGATTGAGGAATACGACTCCCGCGACCGGCCCTTCATCTGGAGCCTGACTGGCGGCGAGCAGCGTTTCGCCAGTGGTCTGGTGGATCGTTACGTCGCCGATGACGTGGCGAAGATTCGTCAGCAGATCGGTGAATTACTGCAGCAGGGTTTGCCAGCGAAACCACGCAGCCAGCGCGCCGAGTGGTTTCTGCAACGCCTGAGCAGTCTGAACACTGACCCGCAAATCGAACCGTCGGTGGTTCGCGATCTGTATCAAGGAGAGCGCTCATGAGCGGCTATTCATTGCGCGGTTTGAACTGGTTCAACGCCTTGAGCGCGGGCGCTAGAAGTGTCGAAGGGCTGCCGCCATCGTTGAGGGTTGCTGACGGTGAATTGGGGCGTTTTATCGCTGTGGTCGCTGACCCGGACAATCGTTTTCCGCGTGCTCGTAATGGCGAAGTCGGCTTGCTCGAAGGCTGGGGTCTGGCCAAGGCTGTGGATGACGCGATCACGGCTGACCGCGATAAAGCGCAGAAGCGCCCGATCATCGCCATCGTCGATGTGCCGAGCCAGGCTTATGGTCGCCGCGAAGAAGCGCTCGGCATTCATCAGGCGTTGGCCGGTGCGGCGGACAGTTATGCCCGTGCGCGTCTGGCCGGGCATCCGGTGATTGCGTTGTTGGTGGGGAAAGCGATGTCCGGGGCGTTTCTTGCTCATGGTTATCAGGCCAACCGCCTGATCGCGCTGCGTGATCCGGGTGTGATGGTGCATGCGATGGGCAAGGCGTCGGCGGCGCGGGTGACGTTGCGCAGTGTTGAAGAACTGGAAGCGCTGGCCGCCAGTGTGCCGCCGATGGCTTATGACATCGACAGTTATGCCAGCCTCGGATTGCTCTGGGAAACCTTGTCGGTGCAGCAGATTGAACAGCCAACCGCAGAGGATCTGGCACGGGTGAACGGATGCCTGAAACAGGCCATCAGCGATATCTCCAGCACTGACTTGAGCAATCGTCTCGGCGCGAAAAATCGTGCTGCCTCCAGCCGTGTGCGCGAACTGTTGAGGGCACAGTGGTGAGCACCCCTCTGGCCCATGATCTGCTCTGGGGCATGACCCCGGCGCAGCTGCCGGCGGATGCGCCGTTGTGGGCCGTCGAGTCGCTGGCCGCCGGGCAACCGGTGGTCGTGCGGCGGGCGCTGAGCGATGAGGGTTTTATCGCGGTCGGTGTGCGCGGAGTGTTGCGCGAGCAGCGCTTGGCGGCGTTTATGGCGGTCGATTCGATTGCCTGTCGGGTCAGCCCGGAAGCGCTGTGTCAGGTCGATAGCGAGCGCGATCTGCCAGTCATGCAGGCGCTCAAACAACTGCGGCCGATGCTCGACGATTGCGGTTGGGTCTGGGGTGTCAGCGGCAGTGTCGGGTTTGAATTGGCCAGTGGTTTTACCGCGATGCACGCGGCCAGCGATCTCGATTTGATTTTGCGGACACCGCAGATGATCACGCGTAATCAGGCAAGCAAGTTCGTTGAGCTTTTCGATCAAGCCGCGTGCCGGATCGACATGCAATTGCAGACACCGTTCGGTGCTGTGGCGTTGCGTGAGTGGGCCGGCGGTTCGGCGCGCGTGCTGCTGAAAAACGCTCATCAGGCCTGTCTGATGATTGATCCGTGGAACCCGCAGGAGCAGGCAGCGTGAGCAGCTTGTTGGTATTCCCCGGCCAGGGCGCGCAGCAGGCGGGCATGCTTCAGCGCTTGCCTCGGGAAACGCTGGTCGAGGCCAGTGATGTGCTTGGTGAAAATGTTTTGCTGCTCGATTCTGCTCAGGCACTGCGCACGACAAGAGCAGTTCAACTCTGCCTGCTGATCGCTGGTGTCGCGGCTTCACGGCAGTTGTTGCAGGACGGACTCACGGCGGATTACGTCGCCGGTCTGTCCATCGGCGCTTATCCCGCAGCAGTGGTTGCGGGGGCCTTGAGCTTCAGCGATGCGTTGCATCTGGTCAGCCTGCGCGGTGAGTTGATGCAACAGGCTTATCCACAGGGCTACGGCATGACCGCGATCATCGGCCTGCAATTATCCACAGTCGAAACGCTGCTGGCGCAGGTGCACAGCGAGGATTCGCCGGTGTATCTGGCCAACATCAACGCCGACAACCAAGTGGTGATTGCTGGCAGTGACGAGGCGATGCAAGCGGTCGCGGATCTGGCGCGCAGTCGCGGCGCCGGTCTGGCAAAACGTCTGGCGGTGAGCGTGCCGTCGCACTGTCCGCTGCTGGAGAAACCGGCGCAAACCCTCGCCGAGACCTTCGCCAAAGTCGAGTTGAAGACACCGCAGATCGCTTACCTGAGCGGTAGTCGCGCACGCCCTGTGAGCAAAGTCGAAGCGTTGCGCGACGACCTCGCCTTCAACATGTGCCGCGTGGTGGATTGGCGCGGCACCGTGCAAAGCGCCTACGAGCGCGGCGTGCGGCTACAGATCGAATTACCGCCCGGTGCAGTCCTGACCGGACTCGCCCGCCGCGTATTCGAACAAGGCACCGTGACGGCCTTCGACAGCGCTCGCCTCGACACCCTGCAAGCGCTGCTGCGTGAGGAGGGTAGCCGCCAACCCTAAACCGCCGCGACTCAAGCTTCGAACAACAAAAACAACATTCGACGATGCACTTTGAGGACTACAACAATGATTATTTACGGTGTGGCGCTGCTCGCGATCTGTACGCTGGCAGGGGTGATCATGGGTGACATGCTCGGCGCGTTGTTGGGCGTCAAATCCAACGTCGGCGGGGTCGGCATCGCCATGATCCTGCTGATTTGCGCGCGGTTGTGGATGCAGAAACGCGGCGGCATGACCAAGGATTGCGAGATGGGCGTCGGCTTCTGGGGCGCCATGTACATTCCGGTGGTGGTGGCGATGGCCGCGCAACAGAACGTCGTCACTGCGCTGCATGGCGGCACGGTGGCGGTGCTGGCCGCGATTGGTTCGGTGGTGGTCTGCGGCTGCACGATTGCCTTGATCAGCCGCACCCACAAAGGTGAACCGTTGCCTGACGAACCGCTGGAAATCTCCCCGGTCGGCACGCCAGTAGGGGGTCGCTGATATGTGGGATCTCATCGAAAAAGGTCTGGAACACAACGGTCTGGTCACTGCATTCGCTTTTGTTGGCGTGATCATGTGGGTGTCGGTGGTGCTCTCCAAACGCCTGACGTTCGGACGCATTCACGGCTCGGCGATTGCCATCGTTATCGGCCTGGTATTGGCGTGGGTCGGCGGCACCATGACTGGCGGCCAGAAAGGCCTGGCGGACCTGACGTTGTTCTCCGGCATCGGCCTGATGGGCGGGGCAATGCTGCGTGACTTTGCGATTGTGGCCACGGCGTTTGAAGTACAGGCGACCGAGGCGAAAAAGGCCGGGTTGATCGGTGTGGTCGCGCTGTTGCTGGGCACGATTCTGCCGTTCATTGTTGGCGCGTGTATGGCTTGGGTATTTGGATATCGTGATGCGGTGAGCATGACCACCATTGGTGCGGGCGCGGTGACTTATATTGTCGGGCCGGTGACGGGCGCGGCGATTGGTGCGACGTCAGATGTGATGGCGTTGTCGATTGCGACCGGGTTGATCAAGGCGATTCTGGTGATGGTCGGTACGCCGGTGGCGGCGCGCTGGATGGGGTTGGATAACCCGCGTTCGGCGATGGTGTTTGGTGGCTTGGCCGGGACTGTCAGCGGCGTTACAGCTGGGCTGGCGGCGACGGATCGGCGGTTGGTGCCTTATGGCGCGTTAACGGCGACGTTCCATACCGGGCTGGGGTGCTTGCTGGGGCCATCGCTGTTGTTCTTCATTGTTCGCGGGATTGTGGGCTGAAGATCAAAAGCCCCTCACCCTAACCCTCTCCCGGAGGGAGAGGGGACTGACCGAGGTGTTTTGGCGGTATACATCGACCTGAAAGTTCTGAGTCGAACTCAAGTTCTGAAAAGCCCCCGATCTGCTCCCTTTCCCCCTCGCCCCCTTGGGGGAGAGGGCTGGGGTGAGGGGGTAAGCTCTTGATCTGCTGTTAATCCGCCAACTGCCGATTCGCATACATCCGACACTCCGCCAACAACGCCAGCAAATTCGGATCGCGCTCCTTGGCCTTCAAAAACACCACCCCGATGTGCTGCTGCAACCGATACTTCGCCTGCAACGGAATCAGCTTCACCCGGTTCTCATACACCGCCGCAATCCGCCCCGGCAGCAACGCATAACCCACCCCCGAACTGACCATGCTCAGCAGCGTGAAAATGTCATTCACCTGCATTGCCACTTTCGGCTCGAACCCCGCCTGCTTGAACACCCGGTTGCCGTCCTGATGCGTGGCAAAGCCCTGGGTCAGGGTGATGAACGTTTCATCACGCACTTCCGCCAGATCGACTTCACTGCGCTGAGCAAACTTTGAATCCGCTGGCGTGGCGAGGAAGATGTCGTCGGAGAACAGCGCAATCTGCTCGCAGTCCGGGTCGTTGATGCTGTCGTCCAGCGACACCAGAATCGCGTCGACTTCCATGTTTTTCAGCTTGTAGAGCAGGTCGATGTTCGAGCCGAGGATCAGGTCGATGTTGAGTTCGCTGCGACGGATTTTCAGGCCCATGATCAGCTGCGGTACGGTTTTTACCGTCAGCGAATACAGGGAGCCGAGTTTGAAACGTTCGGCGGAGAATCCGGCAGCTTCGCGGGTCAGGCGCACGCTTTCGACGACGTCGTTGATCAGTTTCTGTGCGCGTTCTTCGAGGACGTAAGCGCTTTCCAGCGGCGTCAGGTTGCGGCCTTCGTGTTTGAACAACGGGCAGCGCAAGGCACTTTCCAGCGAATGAATGGCGCGGTGCACGCTGACGTTGCTGGTCTGCAACTCGGCCGCAGCACGAGCGAGGTTGCCGGTGCGCATGAAGGCGAGGAACACCTCGAGTTTTTTCAGGGTCAATTCTTCGTCGATCAGCATGGCGCGGACTCTTTTTGGTATCGGCCGATTGTGCACGGAAGATCAAAAGATCGCAGCCTTCGGCAGCTCCTACATTGGAATGCGATCACCTGTAGGAGCTGCCGAAGGCTGCGATCTTTTGATCTTGGCTTTGAACAGAAACATTGCGCTTTTACGCTCAAGGCCCGAGCCTTACGCGCTGCGGTAATGAATGTGAGGTGAGCAATACATGTATCACGGAGAACGATTGAACGCCTGGACCCATCTGGTCGGGGCGGTGGCAGCATTTATTGGTGGCGTGTGGATGTTGGTGATCGCCTGCCTCGACGGCAGCCCGTGGAAGATTGTCAGTGTGGCGATTTACGCGTTCACCTTGCTGGTGCTCTACAGCGCCTCGACCGTGTACCACAGCGTGCGCGGGCGCAAGAAAGCGATCATGAAGAAGGTCGATCACTTTTCGATCTACCTGTTGATCGCCGGCAGTTACACGCCATTCTGCCTGGTAACCCTGCGCGGGCCGTGGGGCTGGACGTTGTTCGGGATTGTCTGGGGGCTGGCGCTGATCGGTATTCTGCAAGAGATCAAACCGCGTTCGGAAGCGCGGATTCTGTCGATCGTGATTTACGCGGTGATGGGCTGGATTGTGTTGGTAGCGGTGAAGCCTTTGATCGCGGCGCTGGGCACGACCGGGTTTGCCTGGCTGGCGTCGGGCGGGGTTTTGTATACGGTGGGGATTATCTTTTTTGCCCTTGATCATCGCTTGCGGCATGCGCACGGGATCTGGCATTTGTTCGTGATCGCCGGGAGTCTGCTGCACTTTGTGGCGATTATGTTTTATGTCCTTTAGGCACGCCACCATCCCCCTGTAGGAGTGAGCCTGCTCGCGATAGCGTCAGGTCAGGCGACAGAGTTTTTGGCTGATCCACCGCCATCGCGAGCAGGCTCACTCCTACAGGGGAACGAGTTCATCCAGTTGCTTTTGCGCACGATCGCTGAAGATTTTCAGCAGATCGTTGAGGGTATGCGGCGGTGGTTCGCTGGCGCGGGTTACGGCGTACAGCGTGATCGGCAACGGCGGGGCCAATGGGCGAATTGTGGTGGTCGCCGATGACGCGCCCAGCGCAGTAAACGGATCAATCACCGCCACCCCCGCGCCCGATTCCACCATCGCCCGCGCCAGTGAATACGTCTGCACGGCAATCCGCACCAACGGCGGCGGTTCGACCGCTTCCAGGTAACTGTCGAGCCGCGCCGCCAACGGATCGGCACTCGACAAACCAATCAACGACGCCCCCGCCAGCGCCATCAACGGCAACGGTTTTCCTGCCTCTTCAACCGGCCAGAAATCCTTCGGCGCCAACGCCACCAACACCCCTGAAGCCAGCGCTTGCGCCTTCAGACCCGGGTGATCGGGCAACTGCAAGGTCAGCGCGACATCCACTTCACGCATCAACAAATTCTGCATCAGCTCGCGGCTGTGCGCGCTGGACAGTTCGCAGGCGATGTCCGGGTAGCGCGTTGTCCACTGATGAATCGCCGGCGGCAGCAGCGACAAGGCCAGCGCCGGCGTCGCGCCGATGCGCAAACTGTGTCCCGGCTCGCGACGCAGACTTTGCGCCAGACGCCGCACGCCTTGCAGGCTTTCCGTGACCTTGTCGACTTCGCGCTCCAGTTCCAGCGCTTCCGGGGTCGCCTGCAACTTGCCACGCACGCGCAGAAACAACGGAAACCCCAGTTGCTGCTCGGCGTGCTGCAACACTTTGCTCACCGCCGGTTGCGAGACGTGCAGCAACTGCGCGGCGCCGCTGACCGAGCCGGTCTGGCGAATGGCCTGGAAAATCTCGATGTGACGTAGACGCATGGCGAGTCCATAACCTTTGTTTATGGTTCAGGCATCTTTATTCATTGTCCGGCGGCTGTCACCTGGCTCTAACCTCGGATCCGTCTTTAGCAGGATTCAGAGGCAGCAATGGCTCAGCGTGTGTGCATCATCGGCGGCGGCGTGATCGGCCTGGCAACGGCGTATGCGCTGGTGCGCGACGGTTTTGAGGTGACGGTGATCGAGGCGCGGGATTCCCTCGGCAGCGAGACCAGTTTTGCCAACGGCGGCCAGTTGTCCTATCGCTACGTCGCGCCGCTGGCCGATGCCGGGGTGCCGGTGCAGGCGATTGGCTGGATGCTGCGCGGCGACTCACCGCTCAAGCTGCGTCCGCGTCTGGATCCAGCGCAATGGCGCTGGATGGCGGCGTTTCTCGCCGCCTGTCGCACTTCGGTCAACCGTGAAAATGCCGCGCATCTGCTGCGTTTGGCGTTGTTCAGTCAGAGCACGCTGAAGCGCTGGCGCGAGGACGATGGGCTGGACGGATTCAACTGGCGACGCAACGGCAAACTGGTGACGTTCCGCAATGCCGGCAGCTTTGAGCATGCACGCAAAGCCCTGGCCGATCCGCAGCAACAGCAGGTGTTGTCCGCCAGCGAATGCGCGCAACTGGAACCGGCGCTGGCCGATGCGCCGTTCGTGGGTGCGATCTATACGCCGGACGAAGAGGTCGGCGATTGCCACGGTTTCTGTCAGCAACTGGCGGCGCGATTGAAGGCGTCCGGGCGTTGCGAGTTTCGCCTCGGCCAACCAGTGACCGCGATTCGGCACCGTAACGGCGCGGTCACCGCTATCGAGTTGGGCGATGAAACGCTGCCCGTCGAGCAACTGGTGATCGCCGCCGGCCATCGCAGTTCATTGCTGGCACTGCCCGGTTTACGTTTACCGCTGTACCCGCTGAAGGGCTACAGCCTGACCGTGCCGATCGGTAGCGAGCACCGTGCGCCGGACGTGAGCATCACCGACTACGACCGCAAGATCGTCTACGCGCGCATCGGCGGACAGCTGCGCGTGGCGGCGATGGTGGATATTGTCGGCTTCGATCCGGCAGTTGATCCGCAGCGATTGGCGCTGATCAAACGTCAGGCCCGCGACACTTTTCCCGAGGCCGGAAACTACGACACCGCTGTCGAGTGGGCCGGTATGCGTCCGGCAACGCCAACCGGTGTGCCTCTTTTGGGCGCCACGGCCTATCGCAATCTGTGGCTGAATCTCGGTCACGGTGCGCTCGGTTTTACCCTCGCGTGCGGCAGCGGCCAGTTGCTCCGCGAGCTGATTGGCCAACAACACACGTCAATTGATCTGCACGGTTTCAATCCCCGTGCGGCGTAACTGATACACGCTTTACCGCTCAAACAACCACACCGACAACGGAGAATAACAATGCAAAAAATCACGTTGCTTGCCTGTACGTTGGGACTGCTGATCGGCAGTCAGGCCCGCGCCAATGAGGCGCCGCTGACCGGCACGCTCGGCAAGATCGCCAGCGCCAACAGCATCACCCTGGGCTATCGCGACGCCTCGGTGCCGTTCTCTTACGTGGGCGACAACACTGGCAAACCGATGGGTTATTCGGTGGATCTGGCGGGCAAGATTGTCGAGCGCATACAGCAGCAACTGGCGCGGCCGGATTTGAAAGTGAAGTACAACCTTGTCACTTCGCAGACACGGATTCCGCTGGTGCAGAACGGCACGGTCGACCTTGAGTGCGGCTCCACCGGCGTCACCGCCGAGCGGCAGAAACAGGTGTCGTTTTCCTATGGGTTCATCTACGTCAAAGGCCAGTTGCTGACGGCCAAGGACAGCGGCATCAAAAGCTTCGACGACCTGCGCGGCAAGAACGTGGTGACCACGGCGGGCACGACCAACGAGCGCTACCTGAAGAGCTACAACCACGATCACAAACTCGATATGTCAGTGATCAGCGCCAAGGATCATGGCGAGGCGTTCCAGATGCTCGAGTCGGGACGTGCAGCGGCGTTCTATATGGACGACGCGCTGCTTTACGGCGAGCGGGCCAAGGCGCGCGATCCGCATAACTGGGTGGTGGTGGGGGAGGAGCAGTCGCGGGAAATCTACAGCTGCATGGTGCGCAAGGATGATCCGCAGTTTCTGGCGCTGGTGAATGGCGCGTTGGCGGATCTGTATCGTTCGGGGGAGATCAACGGGATTTATCAGCGCTGGTTTGAACAGCCGATTCCGCCGAAGGGGTTGAACCTGGAGTTTCCGATGACCAGCGAGTTGAAGGCGATTATTGCCAAACCTGTAAGTGATCCGGTTCAGTAAAATCAAAAGATCGCAGCCTGCGGCAGCTCCTACAGGGGAATACTGTGTAGGAGCTGCCGAAGGCTGCGATCTTTTAAGGCCCTAAAAATCACCCCATAACTGCTGAGCCACCGCCAATGCAACCACCGGCGCCGTCTCGGTGCGCAACACGCGGGGGCCCAGCCGGGCCGCATGGAAACCTTTGCCCTTGGCCTGCTCAACCTCAGCATCCGTCAACCCGCCCTCAGGCCCGATCAGAAACGCCAGCGTCGCCGGTTTGGCATGACTCACCAACGGCTCCGCCACCGGGTGCAGCACCAGTTTCAACTCGGCTTCGGTCTGCTTGATCCAGTCCGCCAACAACACCGGCGGGTGAATCACCGGCACTCGCGAACGACCACATTGTTCACACGCACTGATCGCTACCTGACGCCAGTGCAGCAGGCGTTTATCGGCGCGTTCGTCCTTGAGGCGGACTTCGCAGCGGTCGCTGAAGATCGGCGTGATTTCATTCACGCCGAGTTCGGTGGCTTTCTGAATCGCCCAATCCATGCGCTCGCCACGGGACAGACCCTGACCGAGGTGGATGTGCAGCGGCGATTCGACCTGACCGGCGAATTGCTCGTTGATCTGCACGGTCACGCGTTTCTTGCCGACGTCCAGCAGGACGCCGCGAAACTCATGACCGGAACCGTCGAACATCTGCACCGCATCGCCCTCGGCCATGCGCAGCACGCGGCTGATGTAATGCGCCTGGGCCTCCGGCAATTCGTGTTCGCCGGTGCTCAGGGGGGCGTCGATAAAGAAGCGGGACAGTCTCATTTCGGGTCTCTCAGATTAGATCGTTCCCACGCTCTGCGTGGGAATGCCTCAATGGACGCTCTGCGTCCGCTTTGGGACGCGGAGCGTCCCGGGCTGCATTCCCACGCGGAGCGTGGGAACGAGCGAGTAAACCGGATCAGCCCGGATCGCGGAAGCCGGGGTGGAAGTCTTTTGGCACGGCCACGCTGACGCTGTCACGCGTAGCAATGTCGATGCCTTCGCTGGCGACTTCGGCGAGGAAGTCGATCTGCTCCGGGGTGATCACGTACGGCGGCAGGAAATACACCACGCTGCCCAGCGGTCGCAGCAACGCGCCGCGCTCCAGCGCATGCTGGAACACTTTCAAACCACGACGCTCCTGCCAAGGGTAGGCCTCTTTGGTGGCTTTATCCTTGACCATCTCGATGGCCAGCACCATGCCGGTCTGGCGCACTTCGGAGACGTTCGGGTGATCGACCAGATGCGCCGTGGCCGAGGCCATACGCTGCGCGAGGGCCTTGTTGTTCTCGATGACGTTGTCGTGCTCGAAGATATCCAGCGTCGCCAGTGCCGCCGCGCACGCCAGCGGGTTGCCGGTGTAGCTGTGCGAATGGAGGAAGGCGCGCAAGGTTGGATAGTCGTCGTAAAACGCGCTGTAGACCTCATCGGTGGTCAAGCACGCCGCCAGCGGCAGATAGCCTCCGGTCAGGGCTTTCGACAGGCAGAGGAAGTCCGGACGAATGCCGGCCTGTTCACAGGCAAACATTGTCCCGGTGCGACCGAAACCAACGGCGATTTCGTCGAGGATCAAATGCACGCCGTAGCGATCGCAGGACTCACGCAGCAGCTTGAGATACACCGGGTGATACATGCGCATGCCGCCAGCGCCCTGAATCAACGGCTCGACGATCACTGCCGCGACGCTGTCATGATTTTCTGCCAGGGTCTGTTCCATGGCCGCAAACATGTTGCGCGAATGTTTTTCCCAGCTCATGCCGTCGGGGCGCCCGTAGCAATCCGGGCTCGGCACTTTGATGGTGTCCATTAGCAGCGCTTTGTAGGTTTCGGTGAACAGCGGCACGTCGCCGACCGCCATCGCCGCCATGGTTTCGCCGTGGTAGCTGTTGGTCAGGGTGACGAAGCGCTTTTTGTTCGGTTGGCCGCGATTGAGCCAGTAGTGAAAGCTCATTTTCAGCGCGACTTCGATGCAGGACGAACCGTTATCGGCGTAGAACACCCGATTCAGGCCTTCCGGCGTCATCTTCACCAGTCGCTCGGACAGCTCGATCACCGGTTGATGGCTGAAACCGGCCAGAATCACATGCTCCAGCTGATCGACCTGATCCTTGATGCGCTGGTTGATCCGCGGGTTGGCGTGGCCGAATACGTTGACCCACCACGAGCTGACCGCATCGAGGTAGCGCTTGCCTTCGAAGTCTTCGAGCCAGACGCCTTCACCGCGCTTGATCGGGATCAGCGGCAGCTGTTCGTGGTCTTTCATCTGGGTGCAGGGATGCCACAACACCGCGAGGTCGCGTTGCATCCACTGGTTATTCAGGCCCATTTACAGTCTCCTCGAGGCGGCTCGCGTCAGGCGCGGGCAAACAATCGCGCAAGCCTATGCAATGCGTCGCGCGGGGACAACCCATTGTGTCGATTGAGCTACTTTGTATGAGCCGATAGACGTCGCTGGCGGCGTTTTGATGGCTAACGTATTCTTCGCGGTTCTTTGGGTCGTCTGACCCGCACAACTGCTTTTTTCTGTGGTATTTCCGGAGTTCGCTGAATGTCTGTCGGTTGGCTGCGCGCCTGTGCGCTGGTGATGTTGGGGCTGTTCAGCGTTACGGCGCTGGCCAAGGATAAAACTGCAATCGTGATCGGCGGCGGCCTGTCGGGTCTGACCGCCGCTTACGAACTGCAAAACAAGGGCTGGCAGGTCACGCTGCTGGAAGCCAAACCGAGCATGGGCGGGCGCTCGGGCATGGCCACCAGCGAGTGGATCGGCAACGACAAGACGCAGCCGGTGCTGAACAAGTACGTGTCGACGTTCAAGCTGGGCACCACGCCCGCGCCGGAATTCGTGCGTACGCCGAGTTATCTGATCGACGGCGAGTATTTCTCCGCTGCTGATATGGCAACCAAGCAACCGGCCACCGCCGAAGCGATCAAGCGTTACGAAAAAACCGTCGATGACCTGGCGCGTTCGATCGATGATCCGCAGAACCCGGCCGCGACCAACACCCTGCACGCGCTGGACCAGATCACCGTGGCAAGCTGGCTCGACCGGCAGAACCTGCCGGCCACTGCGCGGCAGTTGATCAACCAGGACATCCGCACTCACTACGACGAACCTTCGCGTCTGTCGCTGCTGTACTTCGCGCAGCAGAACCGCGTTTATCGCGGCGTTTCCGACCGTGACCTGCGTGCTTCGCGTCTGGTCGGCGGCAGCCAGGTGCTGGCGCAGGCGTTCGTCAAACAGATCAAAACCATCAAGACCAACTCGCCGGTATCGGCGATCGTTCAGGACAAGGACGGCGTGACCGTCAAAGTCGGCAGCGTTGGTTATCAGGCGGACTACGTCGTGTTGGCCGTGCCGCTGCGTGCGCTGAACAAGATTGCCCTGACGCCGGCGCTGGACGCCCAGCACATGGCCGCGATCAAAGGCACCAACTACGGCTGGCGCGACCAGATCATGTTGAAGTTCAAGACGCCAGTGTGGGAACCGAAGGCGCGCATGTCCGGCGAGATCTACAGCAACACCGGTCTCGGCATGCTCTGGATCGAGCCTGCGCTGAAGGGCGGCGCCAACGTGGTGATCAACCTGTCCGGCGACAATGCCCGCGTGATGCAGGCGTTCGGCGACAAGCAGATGGTCGATCAGGTGCTGATCCGTCTGCACGCGTTTTATCCACAGGCCCGTGGCTCGTTCACCGGTTATGAAATCCGCCGCTACAGCACCGACCCGTCGATGGGCGGCGCTTACCTGGCTTACGGCCCGGGCCAGATCAGCAAGTTCTGGCGCCTGTGGGAACGTCCGCTGCAACGCGTAGCGTTCGCTGGCGAACACACCGACACCTTGTACCCGGGCACGCTGGAAGGCGCACTGCGCACCGGTCAGCGTGCGGCCAGTCAGGTTGAAGATCTGGCGGCGGGCAAATCCTTTGAGCCAGTGAAAGTGGTGCCGGCTGCAGCAGCGGCGGCGGGTGCCGTGGCGGCGAAGAAGGGCAACTTCTTCAGCAACCTGTTCGGCGGTTCGGATGACGAGAAGAAGCCTGAGCCTGTGAAGGCGCCAGAGCCGGCTCCTGCTCCGGTAGCACCAGCACCTGCGCCGACTCCTGCAGTTGCGCCAGCTCCGGTGGAAGCACCGAAGCCTGCGGCACCGGTGAAGGCTGAGCCAGCGAAGAAAGCGGCGGCCAAGCCTGCGGCGAAGAAACCGGCGGCTAAAACCGAAGCGAAAAAGCCTGCGGCGAAACCGGCGGCAAAGAAGGCTGAACCGGCGAAGAAGCCAGCGGCCAAGCCTGCTGCAACGACCGAGACCAAGGCGCAGTAAGCCTTGCGGTGAATGAAGAAGCGCGGCGTTTATGCCGCGCTTTTTTTTGCCTGTAAGACCGCTTTCGCGAGCAAGCCCGCTCCCACATTTTGACCGAGTACTTCCGGTAAGAATGCGATCACCTGTGGGAGCGGGCTTGCTCGCGAAGGGGCCGGCGCAGGCAACCCGATTCCATTGCTTAGAAACAACATCCCGCCACACTTTCCCCGTTAATCTTTCCTTAACACGCCACTTACAGACTCTTGATCGTATTTCTCGATATTTCAAAGCGAAATTTTCCGCTTTAATTCGATAGATAACTCGCTAGTCTTGGTTCGCAGTTCTCACAGGATTTGGGCAATGCAGCTACGTAACTCTTCTTCGCGCTACGGTTGGGTCAGCATCTTCATGCACTGGGGCGTGGCGCTGGTGGTCTTCGGATTGTTTGCGCTGGGTCTGTGGATGGTCGGGCTGGATTACTACAGCAGCTGGCGCAAAGAGGCGCCGGATCTGCACAAGAGCATCGGCCTGGTGTTGCTGGCCGTGATGGTGTTACGGGTGCTGTGGCGCTTTATCAGCCCACCGCCGCCGACGCTGCAAAGCTACAGCCGCATGACCCGTCTCGGCGCCAAGTTCGGCCACGGGTTTCTGTATCTCGCGCTGTTCGCTGTGATGATTGCCGGTTACCTGATTTCCACCGCAGACGGTGTCGGGATCCCGGTGTTTGGCCTGTTTGAAGTTCCTGCACTGCTTTCCGGGCTACCGGATCAGGCAGATACCGCTGGGGTGATTCACCTGTGGCTGGCGTGGATACTGGTAATTTTTTCCGGTCTCCATGCGTTGGCAGCTTTGAAGCACCACTTTATCGATCGTGATGTGACCCTGACGCGAATGCTCGGTCGCAAAGCCTGAAATTCAACCTCGACTCAAAGGAAAAGAAAGCATGTTGAAAAAGACTCTGGCCGCTCTGGCAATCGGTTCTGCACTGCTCTCGGCTCAGGCCATGGCAGCGGACTACAAAATCGACAAGGAAGGCCAGCACGCCTTCGTTGATTGGAAAATCAGCCACCTGGGTTACAGCTTCATCCACGGTACCTTCAAAGATTTCGACGGTACCTTCTCGTGGGATTCGGCCAAGCCTGAAGCCAGCAAGATCTCCGTTGATGTGAAAACCGCCAGCCTGTGGTCGAATCACGCTGAGCGTGACAAGCATATCGCCAGCAAAGACTTCCTCGATGTTGGCAAGTTTGCTGACGCCAAGTTCGTTTCTACCGCCGTTAAATCGACCGGCGAAAAGACTGCTGACGTGACCGGCGACCTGACTCTGCACGGCGTGACCAAGCCTGTGACCTTCAAGGCCACGTTCAACGGCGAAGGCAAGGATCCATGGGGCGGCGAGCGTGCTGGCTTCAACGCCACCACCACCCTGAACCTGAACGATTTCGGGATCAAGGGCCCAGGTCCTACCTCGCAAACTGCGGATCTGGACATCTCGCTGGAAGGCGTGAAAGTTAAGTAACTTTCCCCCTGCCACACAAAAACGCCCCCGGTTGAAAGGCCGGGGGCGTTTTTTATTGCCCGCCACAACACAATTCCCCCTGTAGGAGCTGCCGAAGGCTGCGATCTTTTGATCCTGGCTTTTTGCAGATCAAGATCAAAAGATCGCAGCCTTCGGCAGCTCCTACAGGCAGCGGGTTTGGGTCGTCCATAAAAAATGCCCCGGCTCTTTCGAGGCGGGGCATTTTTCAGTGCAGCGTTAACTCAGCGATTGCGGGTCAGCAAGGCTGGTTTTTCGCCACGTGGGCGGCTTGGCAGTTGATCGAGCTGCTCAGGCGTCGGGAAGCGGTCGGCTTTCGACTCCTTGTGCATGATCTTCGGGCCAGTGCTGCGCGGGTTTTGCACGGCTGGCTCGCTGCGTGGCTGATCGTCACGGGCTGGACGGCGGTTGCGCGACGACGAAGCGTCATCGCGACGCGCCGGCTGACCATCACGCGGTGCGCCGTTGCGCGGGCCGCTGCGTTTGGCCGGTGGGGTGCCGGTGCTCGAACCGTTGCTGTTGCGCGGGCCGTTCTGGCGACCTTGTGGCTGACCGCCACGAGGTGCGCCCGAACCTGCGCCTGCACCTTGAGCCGGTGCGCCTGGACGACGGCCGCGACCGCCAGCCGGAGCCGGCTTGGGCACGTAGTCAACGCGGTTACCGAAGTTATCCACATCGTCATCGAGGAACTCGTCCGGCGCACGATCAGCTGCCGCACGTGGCGGCTGGCTTGGACGCTGTTCGCGGGCCGGGGTGCCTTCGCGCGGTTTCTGCTGACGCGCAGGACGCTCGCCACGTTCACCGGCCGGCTTCTCTTTGCCCTTGTCTTTGCCTTTGTCTTTACGACCGCCGCCACCGCCGCCGCCATTCGGCCCGTCGCCGCGTGGGCCACGTGGATTGCGCGGGTTACGCACGTCCGGACGCTCACGCACTTCCGGCTTCTCGGCTTCAATGGTGCTCGAATCGAAGCCCATCAGGTCGCCGTCGGCGATTTTCTGCTTGGTCATGCGTTCGATGCTTTTCAGCAGTTTTTCTTCGTCCGGCGCGACCAGCGAAATCGCCTCGCCCGAACGACCGGCACGGCCAGTACGGCCGATACGGTGTACGTAATCTTCATCGACGTTCGGCAGTTCGAAGTTGACCACGTGTGGCAACTGATCGATGTCCAGACCGCGTGCGGCGATGTCGGTCGCAACCAGAATGCGTACCTGGTTGGCCTTGAAGTCGGCCAGCGCTTTGGTGCGCGCGTTCTGGCTCTTGTTACCGTGGATCGCCACAGCCGGCAGGCCGTGTTTGTCCAGGTATTCGGCCAGACGGTTGGCGCCGTGCTTGGTGCGGGTGAAGACCAGCACCTGTTCCCACGCGCCGGCGGTGATCAGGTGCGCCAGCAGCGCACGCTTGTGGCTGGCCGGCAGACGGAAGACGCGTTGTTCGATGCGCTCGACCGTGGTGTTCGGCGGCGTCACTTCGATGCGTTCCGGGTTGTGCAGCAGCTTGCCGGCGAGGTCGGTGATGTCCTTGGAGAACGTCGCCGAGAACAGCAGGTTCTGACGCTTGGACGGCAGACGCGCGAGGACTTTCTTCACGTCGTGGACGAAGCCCATGTCGAGCATGCGGTCGGCTTCGTCGAGGACGAGGATTTCCACGTGGGACAGGTCAACACTGCCTTGGCCGCAGAGGTCGAGCAAACGACCCGGGCAAGCAACGAGCACGTCAACGCCACGGGACATGGCCTGAACCTGTGGGTTCATGCCGACGCCGCCGAAGATGCAGGCGCTGACGAATTTCAGGTCACGGGCGTAGATCTTGAAGCTCTCGTGTACCTGGGCCGCGAGTTCGCGGGTCGGGGTCAGGACCAGTACGCGCGGTTGGCGCGGGCCATGACGCTGGGATTTGTCCGGGTGACCGTTGGGGAACAACCGCTCCAGGATCGGAAGGGCGAAACCGCCGGTTTTACCGGTACCTGTCTGAGCCGCCACCATCAGGTCGCGACCTTGCAACACGGCGGGAATGGCCCGCTGTTGCACCGGAGTAGGCTCGGTATAGCCCGCATCTTCGATGGCGCGGACTAAAGCCTCGGAGAGACCGAGGGAAGCAAAGGACATGAGTAATCCTGTTTTAGTTAGGGCTTGGCCCAATGGGAGTCTTGCCTGGCGCGAATCACGTTTAAGAGGACGCAATCCCGTCCGGTCCTGCTGCGGTTCCGAAGGCACGTCTGGAGTGCTCGCGCGGGCTGGGAAGCTGCGCTGTAGCGGGTCGAGAGGCCTTTTACGGTTCCGGGCGTCCGGGCGTGAGCCTGGCGGGAACGCCGGAGTATAACAGAGCAATCACTGCGCGCTGCTTTCCTGCTGCTCAACGGTTTTGCGGCTGGCCGAGGCATTGCCCAGCGGCGCGACATCGGACGGGGCCGCGCCGTAGCGCGCGCTTAGCTCGGCGTAGGCCGGTTCGCGCTTGAAACGCTTGAGCTCGGCACCGAAACGCTGCACCAGTAAATCCATGCCAGCATTGCGCCGAACGGCCAAAAACTGGCTCTGGCGGCTAATCACGGTCGGGTTTTCAGTGATCTGATTGCGGATATCCAGCTCATCGAGCAAATGCTGGCCGACGCGGCGATCGGTGATCAGCAAGTCGATACGACCACGCACCAGTTTGCCGAAATTGGCTTCGTGGGTCGGTGCCGGTTCGCGAGTAAACAGAGTCGAACTGCTGAAATCGGGGCTATATAGATAGCCCGGCGAGGTGCCAATGGTCAGGCCTTTGAGTTCTTCGAGTGTGCTGAACGGGTGCGGTCGATCGTTGGCGTAGAACATCACGAACTCGACGTCCGACAACGGTTCGCTCGGGTAGAGCAGGGTGGCGTCGCGCTCATCGCTGTGAAAGATATCCAGCGCACCGTCGGCCTGACCGGTTTCGAGCATCGACAGGCAACGCTTCCATGGCAGGAACTGCCATTCGACTTCGATGCCCAGTCGTTTGAAGACAATGGCGGTAGTTTCGTAGTCGAGCCCGAGGTTTTTGCCGTTCTCTTCGTAGACGTAAGGCGCCCACGGCTCGGTGACAATACGCAACTTCTCGCCTCGAGCAGCGAAGCTCAGGCAAGCAAAAACCAGCACGGCGAATAACTGTGTGATCAAGGGCATGGCTTGAGATTACGACGAGAAACGCGAAAGAGCCAGAAGGTGGCAGCAGATGCTCTGTTTCGGGCGTTTAAAAGCAAAAGATCGCAGCCCACGGCAGCTCCTACATTGGTATTAATCACCCTGTGTAGGAGCTGCCGAAGGCTGCGATCTTTTGATCTTTCTTTGAAACTTAGCGCGGCAACTTCAGGTTATTCCAGATCGCCAGACTCGGTTCAGCCTGGTTCATGGAATAGAAGTGCAGCCCCGGTGCGCCGCCCTGCAACAGGCGTTCGCACATCTCGCTGACGACTTGCTCGCCAAAGCGCTGAATGCTTTGCGTGTCATCGCCGTAGGCTTCCAGTTGCTTGCGGATCCAGCGCGGAATTTCCGCACCGCAGGCGTCGGAGAAGCGTGCGAGTTTGCTGTAGTTGGTGATCGGCATGATCCCCGGGACGATCGGCAGATCGACACCCTGTGCCTGCAAACGGTCGACAAAATAGAAGTAGCTGTCGGCGTTGAAGAAGTACTGGGTGATCGCGCTGTCGGCGCCAGCCTTGGCTTTGCGCACGAAGTTGGCCAGATCGTCTTCGTAGTTGCGTGCTTGCGGATGCATCTCCGGGTACGCAGCGACTTCGATGTGGAAATGATCGCCGGTTTCTTCACGAATGAATTCAACCAGTTCATTGGCGTGACGCAGCTCACCGCTGGTCATGCCCATGCCGGACGGCAGGTCACCACGCAGGGCGACGATGCGCTTGATGCCGGCAGCCTTGTACTCGTTCAGCAGGCCGCGCAGGTCGTCCTTGCTGTCGCCGACGCACGACAGGTGCGGTGCGGCCGGTACTTTGACTTCGCTTTCCAGTTGCAGAACGGTGTTGAGGGTGCGATCACGGGTCGAACCACCAGCGCCATAGGTGCAGGAAAAGAAATCAGGGTTGTAAGTGGCCAACTGACGGGCAGTGGCGAGCAGTTTTTCATGCCCAGCATCGGTCTTGGTCGGGAAGAACTCGAAGCTGTAGCGACGGTCTTGGGACATGGTCATACCCTTGGAAACACGTAAGCCGGACGCTGCACCCTGTAGGAGCTGCCGCAGGCTGCGATCTTTGCAGATCAACAGATCGCAGCCTGCGGCAGCTCCTACACAGAGCGGTCAGCAGCGCCAGTCAGGCAGCGCGGTGCGCCAGGCACACCGCGTCGACGCTCAGCCAATCAGTAGCGGTAAGCGTGCGGCTTGAACGGGCCTTCGACGGTCACGCCGATGTAGTCAGCCTGTTGCTTGGTCAGTTGAGTGACCACGCCGCCGAAGCCGCGAACCATTTCCAGGGCCACTTCTTCGTCGAGTTTCTTCGGCAGTACTTCAACGGTCAGACGCTCGGCTTTCTGGGCTGGCGACAGGTCGGCGTACTTCTGGTCGAACAGGAAGATCTGCGCCAGAACCTGGTTGGCGAACGAACCGTCCATGATGCGGCTTGGGTGGCCAGTGGCGTTACCCAGGTTCACCAGACGGCCTTCGGCCAGCAGGATCAGGTAGTCGTCGTTCTGCGCGTCGAAAGCGCCCGGGCCGGTACGGTGAATCTTGTGTACCTGTGGCTTCACTTCTTCCCATGCCCAGTTCTTGCGCATGAAAGCGGTGTCGATTTCGTTGTCGAAGTGACCGATGTTGCAGACAACGGCGCGCTTCTTCAGAGCTTTGAGCATGTTCGAGTCGCAGACATTGACGTTACCGGTGGTGGTCACGATCAGGTCGATCTTGCCCAGCAGTGCTTTGTCGATGCTCGCTTCGGAACCGTCGTTGATACCGTCGATGAACGGCGACACCAGTTCGAAACCGTCCATGCACGCTTGCATGGCGCAGATCGGGTCAACTTCGGAAACCTTGACGATCATGCCTTCCTGACGCAGGGACTGAGCCGAACCCTTGCCCACGTCACCGTAACCGATGACCAGCGCTTGCTTGCCGGACAGCAGGTGATCGGTACCGCGCTTGATCGCATCGTTCAGGCTGTGACGGCAGCCGTACTTGTTGTCGTTCTTGGACTTGGTTACCGAGTCGTTGACGTTGATGGCCGGGATGCGCAGTTCGCCCTTGGCCAGCATGTCCAGCAGACGGTGTACGCCGGTGGTGGTTTCTTCGGTCACGCCGTGTACGCGATCCAGTACTTGTGGGTACTTGTCGTGCAGCAGCTGAGTCAGGTCGCCGCCGTCGTCGAGGATCATGTTGGCGTCCCATGGCGCGCCATCCTTCAGGATGGTTTGTTCCAGGCACCACTCGTACTCTTCTTCAGTTTCGCCTTTCCAGGCGAAAACCGGGATGCCGGCAGCAGCGATAGCGGCAGCAGCCTGATCCTGAGTCGAGAAAATGTTGCACGACGACCAGCGTACTTCGGCACCCAGGGCAACCAGGGTTTCGATCAGCACGGCAGTCTGAATGGTCATGTGGATGCAGCCGAGGATCTTGGCGCCTTTCAACGGCTGTTCGCCGGAGTACTTGCGACGCAGACCCATCAGAGCCGGCATTTCCGATTCGGCGATGATGGTTTCGCGACGGCCCCAGGCAGCCAGGGACATGTCGGCAACTTTGTAATCGTTAAAATCTGCAGGCGTGATAACAGCGCTCATGAAGAGCCTCCATTCGTAATGTATGCGAATGGGCGCCGTTGTGCGTTTAGTGTCCAGCCTCAGGCCGGTCAACGCCCCATCCGAGCCTGACAGGTTAAACCTGCTGCAGCGCCCCTCGGACAGGTGGCGGGAAAACGGTATCAATTGAAGATGACCGTTTTGAAACGGTGGCGATTATAGCCGTCTAGACTTATCTTCCAAAGGGTTTCTGTCGGCCAAATGAAGATCGCTAATGGCGACCATAGTCGAAGCCGCATGGAGCATGACCGCTCAGTCTGACAAGATACCGCCCATCGTTCGGCAAGACACTCAGGAGTGAAGATGAATTTCCACACCCGCAAATGGGTAAAACCCGAAGACCTCAACCCTAACGGCACCCTGTTCGGCGGCAGCCTGCTGCGCTGGATCGACGAAGAAGCGGCGATTTACGCCATCGTGCAGTTGGGCAATCAGCGCGTGGTGACCAAGTACATTTCCGAAATCAACTTCGTCAGCGCCTCGCGTCAGGGCGACATCATCGAACTGGGCA
This sequence comes from Pseudomonas sp. 18058, assembly GCF_902706155.1. Classification (NCBI taxonomy): domain Bacteria; kingdom Pseudomonadati; phylum Pseudomonadota; class Gammaproteobacteria; order Pseudomonadales; family Pseudomonadaceae; genus Pseudomonas; species Pseudomonas sp. 18058. Next base: position 30,244 of record NZ_CACSJY010000005.1, on the reverse strand, counting down.
TCACCGCCACCGAGTTCGGTCGCACTTCGATCACCCTGACCTGCGAAGTGCGCAACAAGATCACCCGCAAGAGCATTCTCACCGTTGAGAAGATGGTTTTCGTGAACCTCGGCGAAGACGGCTTGCCGGCACCGCACGGCCGCACCGAAATCAAATACGTCAAAGACCAGTTCCAGGAAGATGAGTTAGTCAGCGAGTAATGCGAGCCCCGTAGGAGCTGCCGCAGGCTGCGATCTTTTGATCTTGTTTCTAAAAAATCAAAATCAAAAGATCGCAGCCTTCGGCAGCTCCTACATGTCCGACGCAGGATTTGCGTGGCACCTACAGAACGTATTCCAAGCCGCGAGGGTCGTAGCTAAACACCACCCCCACGGTTCCCACGCCATGACCACCCCTACCGACGGCAAGACCCCCGATCTCTCGGCCAAAGAACAGCACGAAGTCGAGAAAAACCAGCCGCCCCGCGCGGCCGTTCTGCATGAAATCATTCGCTCGCAAGGCGATCAGGAGCTGGAGCGCAGCATCGCCGCACTCTGGTGGTCGGCGCTGGCGGCCGGGTTGACCATGGGCCTTTCGCTGATGGGCATGGGCCTGCTCAACTCGCGCCTGCCCGACGGTGACGAATTCAAAGTGATCGCCAGTTTCGGCTACTGCGCCGGTTTCCTCGCGGTGATCCTCGCCCGCCAGCAACTGTTCACCGAAAATACCCTGACCGCCGTGCTGCCGGTCATGACCAAACCGACCCTTCAAAACTTCGGCCGGCTGATTCGTCTGTGGACGGTGGTGCTGGTCGGCAACCTCTGCGGCACGATTCTGGTGGCGTACGTGATGCTTGAGCTGCCGATCTTCGACACCAAGACCGATCACGCTTTCCTCGAAATCGGCCGCAAGGTCATGGAAAACCACGCCAGCCAGATGTTCGCCAAAGGCATCGTGTCCGGCTGGATGATTGCCACCATGGTCTGGATGATCCCGTCTATGGAGAGCGCGAAGATGTGGATCATCATCCTCATCACCTACCTGATGGCGCTTGGCGATTTCACCCACATCGTCGTCGGTTCGGCGGAAGTCTCATACCTGGTGTTTGCCGGCGAATTGCCGTGGAGTGATTTCTGGATGGTCTTCGCCGGGCCGACGCTGGCGGGGAATATCATCGGTGGCAGTTTCATTTTCGCGTTGATCAGCCACGCGCAGATTCGCAGTGAGAGCGGGACGCCGAAATCCAGCGGCCCTGATGAGGATCAAGGCGACTCGAAAGAGGATTCCGAGCGATGAGGCGTGTTCGTTGAAAGTGCCGCGCACAAAGCGCTGATCATGTTTGGCCGATCGGTTTGGGCCGAGCTGATCAGCGCGATCTCGCGGTCATAGCGATCATTGCCAATCTGGCTCACTGCGCATTGATGGCCCCATTGCTCAAAACCGGACCAATAGGGCACGAGGCTCACACCCATGCCGCCCGTCACCAGCATGGCAATGGTCTCCAGCGCATCCAGATCGACCATCGGTGTCGGCTTCAATCCTTGATCCGCCAGATATTGCTCGGCATAGCGGCCGCCCCAGGCGTCGGGGTCGTAGCGGATGTAAGGCTGGCTCATGAGTTGCGCAGGGACGCTATTCGAGGACTTTTCTTTCGACAGAAACACCAGCGGTTCCTTGCGCAAGGACACCGCTTGCAGGGCTTTGGGCAATTCGAACGGCGGAGCGACGAGGATCGCCGCGTCCACCTCGCCTGAAAGAAGTGCCTGATACAGCGATCGCGATGTTCCCGGCACGATCACCGGCGTCAAACCCGGCGCCGACACGGTCAGCGCGCGCAATGCTTCCGGCATCAGCCCGGTCAGAACCGTGGAAATCGCGCCGATTCGCAACTGTCCGGTCAGCCCTGCGCCGTCAGCGTCTCCCGCCAATAAGGCAACTTCGCGAACGATTCGTCTGGCTCTGGGCAACAAACCGAGACAGGCCTGACTCGGCTTGGCGGCATGCCCGACGCGGGATAACAGCTCAAAACCGAGCTGCCGTTCGAGCGCGAGAATGCGCTGACTGATTGCGGCGGCCGTCAGTCCTTCAATTCGCGCAGCATGGGCGATCGAGCCGCATTCGACGACGGTGATCAGGCTCTTTAAATATCGCGTGTCCATAAGAAATGCTTTCGATGGCGGTAAGAATTACAGGCTATCTCTTTTGATCTAAACCGCACAGTCTTCAAGCATTCCGCTGTTTCCATCGTCCGGTGATCGTCAGGAGTTCTATATGCAGTCGATTTTTCATCTCGCTATGCACGTCCGCGATTTGCAGGTTTCCCGCGATTTTTATGGAGGTTTGCTGGGGTGTAAAGAAGGTCGCAGTACCGAGACGTGGGTCGATTTCGATTTTTTCGGCCATCAATTGTCGTTGCACTTGGGCGAACCCTTTGCGGTCAGCAACACCGGGAAAGTCGGCGAGCATGACGTGCCGATGCCCCATCTCGGCGTGATCCTTGAGATGTCGGACTGGGTTGCGTTGAAGGAACGCTTGATCGAAGGCCAGGTGCAATTTGTGCTTCATCCGCACATTCGTTTTCCCGGAGAGCCCGGTGAGCAAGCCACGATGTTTTTTCTGGATCCTGCCGGAAATCCGATTGAGATAAAGGGCTTCACTGACTTGCAGGGTGTTTATGCGCAATTTTGATCAGGCTGATGCCACCGCCATTGCCGAAAGCGTGCGCTCCGCTGTTGTGAATGCGGAGACCGTTGCCGAGCATTTTCTTGAATGCGTCGATACGCGCGAGCCCATCATAAAAGCGTTTGTTTCGTTCGACCCGGAAGGGGTACGGCGCCAGGCTCGCCAACTGCAGAACGGTCACGCGAAAGGCCTGCTGGCGGGTGTGCCGGTGGGGGTCAAGGACATCTATGACACCGTGGATCATCCAACCCGTTTCTACTCGCCGATCTATGAGCACAATCGTCCTTCGCGTGATGCCCATGTCGTCGCACTGCTGCGCCAGGCCGGGGCGGTGATCATGGGCAAGACCCACACCACCGAATTCGCTTATATGCACACCGGGCCAACTCGCAATCCGCATGATCTCGACAGAACACCCGGAAGCTCCAGTGCAGGCTCGGCAGCGGGGATGGCGGCCGGATTTTTTCCGCTCGCGTTGGGCACGCAGACCGCCGGGTCGTTGATCAAGCCAGCATCCTACTGCGGTCTGTATGCGTTCAAACCTTCGTACGGGCTGGTTTCGCTGGAAGGGGTCAAGCCATTGGCGCCGAGTTTCGACACGGTGGGTTGGTATGGCCGCTCGGTGCGCGATCTCGAGCTGATGGCGCAAGTCTTGATCCCCGGTCTCCCGACGCTTGCTCATCAACAGAGCGTTTGCACGTTCGGCTTCTGTCGTACGGCGCGTTGGGATCAGGTTGATGAAGAGGTAGCCACAGCACTGGAAGCCGCGGTTGAGGATTTGCGACTGGCGGGCCATCAAGTCATTGAGGTGGTGCTGCCTGAGGCGTTTGCATCGGTATTCGATGATCATCTGTTGATCAACGATTGCGAGGGCGCCCGATCACTGGCCAAAGAGCTGCAAGCGCACCCTGACCAACTCAGCGAGGAATTACTGGCGATGATCGAGCGCGCCCGTCTGACGACGTGGGCGCAAGAGTCAGCGGCGAAGAAGCGCCTGGCAACGTTAGCCGCGGTGTTGGAGCTGATATTCCAACCGTTCGACGCGGTGCTGGGTGCGAGCTGCGGTATCGTCGCGCCGTTGGGACTTGGCGCGACGGGGCCTTCCGATTTCAGCAAGTTCTGGATGGCGTTTGGCTTACCGCAAATCAACCTTCCTCTCGTCCGCAAGACCGGGGCGTTGCCCATTGGCCTGCAAATGATTGGCGCGTTCAGAGCCGACAGTCATCTGTTATACGCTGCCGGGCAGGTTGAGGCAGTGCTGAGCACTGCCCGCGAGACGGCGCCACAGTGATGCGTCAGTGCGCAGATTCAGTCGCCGCTTTCGGCTCATTGCGCGTCGCATGCTTGACCAGTTTGCCGATGGTCAGGCCCTGCAGCAGGATCGACGACAGCACCACAATGTAGGTGATGCTCAGCAGCAAATCGCGCTCCGGCCCCAGCGGCAGGGCCAGCGCCAGTGCCACCGAAACACCGCCGCGCAAACCACCCCAGGTCAGAATGCGGATGGTGCCGGCGGGCACTGTGCGCCAGCGCCGTAGCAGCAGAATCGCCGGCGCGACGGTGAGCAGACGCGACAACAGAATCGCCACCGCCAACACACCGGCTGCGGCCATGTGCAACCAGTTGAACGGCAGCAGCAACAGCTCCATGCCGATCAGCGCGAACAGCAGCGCGTTGAGCATGTCATCGAGCAATTCCCAGAAACCGTCGAGATAACGACGAGTCATTTCGTTCATCGCCAAATTGCGCCCGACGTTGCCGATGATCAGACCGGCGACCACCATCGCGATCGGCGCTGACACATGAATCTCGGTGGCCATCGCCGAACCGCCGATGACCAGCGCCAGCGTCAGCATCACAGTGATCTGGTGCTGCTCGATGCTTTTGATCATCCGATAGACCAGGTAACCGATCAGCCCGCCGAACAGCACACCGCCAATCGCTTCGTGAACGAACAGCATGGCCGTGGCGCTGACGGTCGGGGTTTCGCCGAGTTGGGCGATGCCGAGCAACACGGTGAACACCACAACCGCCGTGCCGTCGTTGAACAGCGACTCGCCGACGATGGTGGTTTTCAGTGGTTTCGAGGCGTTGGCGGTACGCAACACGCCGAGCACCGCGATCGGGTCGGTGGGCGAAATCAGCGCGCCGAACAGCAGGCAGTAAAGGAAACTCACGTGCCAGCCGAACAGGGCAAAGATGTAAAAGGCGAGGCTGCCGATCACCGTGGTGGCGATCAACACACCGAAGGTCGCCAGCAGGCCAATCGGCCAGCGGTAGCTGCGCAAGTCGTTGAGGTTGACGTGCAAGGCGCCGGCGAACAGCAGGAACGAGAGCATCCAGTTCATCAGCAGATCGCCGAAGTCGATCTGGCCGATCAGTTGCTGCACGCGTTCTTCAAGACCGGGATAGCCGAGTACGCTCAGGCCTTGCAGGATCAGCGAGAACAGCAGCGCGGTGACCATCACGCCGATGGTCGGCGGCAGTCCGATGAAGCGGAAGTTGACGAAGGTGAGGAGGGTGGTGAGGCAGATGAAAGCGGCGACAAGTTCAAGCATCCGGGGTCCTTTGGATGGAGGGGTTTTTGAGGTGCGGCCATACTTGGGCGCAAGGGTTTGATGGGGTGACAGTGGCTGAGGGCACAAGCTTCCCTCACCCCAGCCCTCTCCCGGAGGGAGAAGGAGCCGATCTTGGTCGAATTCAAATCCTGAGTTCGACTCGAAGTTTCAGGTCGGCGTAACTCGCACATTCACCTCGGTCAGTCCCCTCTCCCTCCGGGAGAGGGTTAGGGTGAGGGCTAGCCGGACACATTGACCGCAACCGCACCCCGACGTTGCAGATAAATAAACAAAAGCGCCGTCAGCACTGTCAACCCGCCGACCAGCGCCCCCGTCCACGGCAGATCCGCCAGATCCGCACCGCTGGCCACCACCAGCCCGCCAATCCATGCACCCGCCGCGTTACCCAGATTGAATGCGCTCTGGTTCAGCGTCGAACCCAGATTCGGTGCTTCATGCGCCTGATCAATAATCAGCAACTGCAAAATCGGGCACAGCGCGAAAGCGAATATCCCCCACAGCACCAGCGTGATCGCCGCCGGTACCACCGAACGGCTGGTCTGACTGAACGCCGCCAGAATCACCACAACCGCCAGCGCCACACCGACCAGCGAAGGCAGCAAACGGCTATCGGCCAGACGTCCACCGAGCATGCTGCCGCCGGTCAAGCCCACGCCAAACAACAGCAACATCACGGTCACGCCATGCGGGCTGACGCCGGTAATGTCCTGCAGGATCGGCGCGATGTAGGTGAACACGCTGAACAGACTGGTCGAGGCCAGCACACTCATGCCCAGTGCCAGCAGCACATTGACCTTACCCAGCACTTTGAACTCGCTGGCGAGGTTGGCCTTGTCCATCGGGATGTGTTTCGGCAGCCAGAACCACTGCGCGAGGGCGGCGATGACGCCGATCACCGACACCGCCCAGAACGTCGATCGCCACCCGGCGTACTGGCCGAGCGCTGTGCCCAATGGCACGCCGAGGACGTTGGCCAAAGTCAGGCCGGTGAACATCATCGCAATTGCTTGCGCACGTTTGTTCGGCGCAACGAGCCCGGCGGCGACCACCGAGCCAATGCCGAAAAACGCACCGTGGCACAGCGCCGTGACCACGCGTGCAGCCATCAGCGTCGCGTAGTTCGGGGCAAGGGCGCAGAGGATGTTGCCGAGGATGAACATCAGCGTCATGCCCAGCAGCGTCGCTTTGCGCGGCATGTTGGCGGTGCCGATCGCCAGGATCGGCGCGCCGAAAACCACGCCCAGCGCGTACCCGGTGATCAACAAACCAGCGTGGGGAATGCTCACGGCGAGGTCGCGGGCGACGTCGGGCAGCAGGCCCATGATGACGAATTCAGTGGTGCCGATGCCGAATGCGGCAACAGCGAGGGCAAGCAAAGCGAGTGGCATGCGCAAGGTCTCTGTCGGTAGTCTTGACGCTGTGATCAGGCGTACGCAGGCCATCGACCGTTCTCGGAGAGAGGCGGTGCAGGCGGGAATTATTGGAATTTTTCTGTGCGCAACTGAGTGCGGCGTGGTCGCTTGCAGTATAAACAGCTGCTGACACATCGCGAATCAATAATCTGACTATTCGAATTATCGATTTTCACTGTAGGAGCTGCCGAAGGCTGCGATCTTTTGATCTTGCTCTGAAAAATCAGGATCAAAAGATCGCAGCCTGCGGCAGCTCCTACACGGGAATTATAAAAATAAGGAGTAAGACGTGCTGGCGACAGCTTTGGTATTGATGGCGGCGCTGTTGCATGCGACGTGGAATACGTTGATCAAATTCAGCGCCGAGCGGCTGCTGGTGGTGGCGTGCATGGACACCGTGGCGCTGCTGGTCGTCGCCATCGCGTTTCCGTTTGTGAGCCTGCCGCCCATGGAAATCTGGCCATGGATTCTGGCGTCGGCGGCGTTTGAACTGCTCTATCGCTATTTGTTGATTCAAGCGTATCGGGTGGGCGATCTGGGGCTGGTCTATCCCCTGATGCGCGGACTGTCGCCGCTGGTGGTACTGGCGCTGACCCTTATCTTCGCCGGTGAGGTGCTCACCACCCAGCAGATCTTCGGGATCATGCTGATTCCGGTGGGCATGGCCTGCCTGCTTTGGCAGGGCGGTGGTGGCAAGCACTTGCCGTGGTCGATGCTGCCCGTGGTGGCGCTGATTGGCCTGTGCATCGGTTGTTACACCTACATCGATGGCCAGGCGCTGCGGCGCTGGTCGCATCCGCTGGATTATCTGGTCTGGGTCACGCTGCTCAGCGCCTGGCCGTTTCCGTTGCTGGCGTGGGTCGCCAAGCGTCCGGCGTTCATGCTGTTCTGGCGCGAGCAATGGAAGCTCGGTCTGGCGGTGGGCTTCTGCGTATTGGCCAGCTACGCTCTGGTGCTGTGGGCGATGCAATTGGGCTCGATTGCCGAAGCGGCGGCGTTGCGTGAGATCAGCGTGATCCTGGTGGTGCTGTTCGGTATGCGCTACCTCAAAGAACCTTTTGGCCGACCGCGGCTCTTAGCCTGTGGGCTGGTGCTGATTGGCATGCTGATCATGAAGTTCTGACAGCCCGCGAATTCTATAACTCGAAAAAAGGACGGCGTTATGACGGTGGCTCTGTGGTGTGTGTTGATCGCGATATTTTTGCCGTATGTCTGCACCGGTGTGGCCAAGGCTGTTGGCGGCTATCGGCTGAGTGACAATCATGATCCGCGCGACTTTCTCGAAAGCCTGAATGGTGTGGCTCGGCGGGCGCATGCGGCGCAATTGAACAGCTTTGAAGTGATGCCGGCGTTTGCCGCGGCGGTGCTCGTCGCGCATCTGGTGGGGACGGCGCAGTTGGTGACGGTGAATGTGCTGGCGGTGATGTTTATCACCAGTCGCCTGCTGTACATCATTTGCTATCTGGCCGACTGGGCGATCTTGCGCTCGCTGGTGTGGTTTGTGGGGATGGGGTTGATTGCTTCGTTCTTCTTTGTATCGGTCTGATTATCGGGTGTGGCTGATGGCCTCTTCGCGAGCAAGCCCGCTCCCACAGTTGGAATACCTATCCATGTGGGAGCGGGCTTGCTCGCGAAGGCTATCTAACAGCCATCGATAATCTCAGGGCTTACTTCTTCTCTGTATCAGCCACCTGCGGGACTTGCGGCAGCGGCGCGCCTTTTGGCCAGAGCATCCAGATTTGCCCCTGCTGTTTCATGTCCCCGGCCAGTTGCCCGGCTGCATCACCCGTGCCCCAGAACAAATCCGCACGCACCTCGCCAGCAATCGCGCCGCCGGTATCCTGCGCGGCGACCGGGCGAACCAATGCGGTGCCATCCGGGCGCGTGGTCGACAGCCACAACAGACTGCCCAATGGAATCACCTTGCGATCCACCGCCGCGCTATAGCCAGCCGTTAGCGGTACGTTCAGCGAACCGCGCGGGCCTTCGTTGCTGTCCGGGTTGCGGGTGAAGAACACGTAGCTCGGGTTGCTGCCCAGCAATTCCGGGATGCGCGACGGGTTGGCCTTGGCCCAATTGCTGATCGCGCTCATGGTCACGTCTTCTTTCTTCAGCTCGCCTTGCTCGACCAGCCAACGACCAATCGGTCGGTACGGATGACCGTTCTGGTCGGCATAGGCGATGCGCAGCTGTTTGCCGTCCTGAGTCTGGATGCGCCCGGAACCCTGAATTTGCAGGAATTGCAGGTTCATTGGATCGGTGAGGTAGGCCACCACGGGGGCTTTCACACCTTTGGCTTCGATGGTCGCGGCGTCGTCGTAAGGTTTGAGCACGCGACCTTCGAGACGACCGCGCAGGCGTTTGCCCTTCAATTCCGGATAGATGCTGTCGAGCGAGACGATGATCATGTCTTCGGGCACGCCGTACACCGGGACATTCGCTACGTCGGTTGGAGTCAGGCTGCCGGGGTAGACCGGTTCGTAGTAACCGGTGATCAAGCCGTTGGGGTTGTCGTTTTCAGCGCGCAGGCCGAAGACATCGAGGTTCTGTTTGAGAAACGCGCGAATCTCGTCGGCGCTCTGCGGCACAGTGGCCGCTGCTGCGCAGGTCGGGCCCCAGACCGTATCAGCCTTGAGCCGGGTGCAGGCGCTGCGCCACGAACCGAAACCTGCCAGCAGATCGCTGTCGGACACAACCGGCAGTGCTTCCCACGTGGCGCTGGAGTAAGTGGCCAGTGCGTGGGTTTTCGGCTTGGCAGTCTCACCACCGGTGCAGCCGGCGAGGATCGCCAGCAGCGGAAGGGTTGCGATCAGTGGGTGACGCCAGGCCTTGAAGCGGCTGTTCATGGAGTAATTCCTGTGCCGGTCGCCCGAATGCTCCATGCGTTCAGACAACCCTTAATTTTAATAGGGCTATTGGTGTTTGTCGGTGACGCGGGGATACTGGCCGCCGATTCCGTGACCTGAAGCCACCATGACTCTTAAAAGACTTTCTGTTGTATTGCTGGCCTGTCTGACCTTGTCCGCCTGTGGCGGTGTCGATCCGAACTCTCCACTGGGTCAACGCAAGGCAATCTTCAAACAAATGCTCAAAACCGGCGAAGACCTCGGTGGCATGTTGCGCGGACGCATTCCGTTCGACGGGCCGAAATTTGCCGAAGGCGCGGTCAAACTCGATGCGCTGTCCCATGAGCCGTGGAAGCATTTCCCGCAGGTGCGCGAAGAAGATCACACCAGCGCCAAGGACGATGTCTGGCAAAAACAGGCGCAGTTTCAGGGAATGGCCCGCAAGCTGGAAGCGGCCACCGGTGAATTGGTGATCGCCAGCCAGGTTCAGCCGTATAAGGCCAGCAACCTCGGGCCTGCGGTGCAGAAGGTTGAAGACGCCTGCAGCGCTTGCCATAAACAGTTTCGGGATCATTGATCTTCAAAACTGCTGAGTAACCCTGTGGCGAGGGGATTTATCCCCGATCGGCGGCGTAGCCGTCGCAAATTCATTCAACCAAGTATGTCTGTTACAGCGGAGTTGAATGGACTTGGGGCCGCTTCGCAGCCCATCGGGGATGAATCCCCTCGCCACAAGGCCATCAATTACTTATCGATTTCATCCAAGGCGTCTTGCAGTTCTTTGCGCGACTCGGCGAGTTTGTCTTTGCGCTTGTTGATCTTTTCCGGATCGCCTTTCTTCATCGCCTTGTCGAGATCAGCCTGGCGCTGGCTCACTTCGTGTTTGGCTTCGAGCACTTTGTTTTCGCGTTCTTTCTTCAGGCCAGCGTCGGTGCAGTTCTTGGTCACTTCATTCAGTGCAGTTTCCAGACCGGCCTGCTGATCGGCATTGCCACGGGATTTGGCTTGTTCGATCTGGTTCATGATGCCCTGCTTTTTAGCAGCGCAACCGGTCAGGCCCGGGGCATCTTCATCGGCCATCACGGGGGCGGCCATTACGCCGCAAAGGGTCAGCAGGGCGAGCGGTGCGAGAAATTTCATAAAAGCTCCATGTGCAAAGGCAATCGGGACGGTAGGGCACTGCGCTGTTGGAGCGCTTTGCCGGCCGTTGGGTTCCCGGCTTGCGGGGGTTGCGTGTTCAGAAACCGTCGATTGCGGCGGCCTGTAAGGTTTCACTCAGAGCCAGCACTTGCGGGTCGCGAAAGAATGCGCTCAATTGCGCCGCGCGTCCCGGGCCGATACCGGCTTCTGCCTGCCATTGTTCGGTGTCACGTTGTGCCAGCGCCTGCCACGAGTCAGGCAGTTGTGCCTGACCGGTTGGCGGCATGCCCAAAGCTTTCAGCCATTGAGCGAACGGCCGTTGGCGCGCGCTGTTAAAACTGTTGAGCAAACGCGCGCTGCTGCGCTCGCCGAAGCCGGTAATGTTAGCAAGCTCTGGCGCGTCGAGGGTTAACCAATCCAGCAGGTTGTTCACGCGGCGTGTTTCGAGAAGTTTCTCCCAAGTGCCGCGCCCGACATTCTGCATCGCCAATCCTTGCTTGCCACTGAGCCAGGTCAAGCGCGCGAGAAACTGGCTCTCGCAACCGGGGGTGGGTTGCCAGCAGCTCAGCGCGTGGAAGTCATCGGCGACGGGAATGTTCAGATCTGCGCGTTCGGTGGCGCGCAGCACAACGCTATCGAGCCGTGGAACGGTCAGGCCGGCGAGGCTGATTGCCACTTGATCACCGGGGCGAATGTCCAGGTCTTGCCAGCGTTTGAACGAGCTGGCGCTGACCCGTTTGATTTCGCGGTCATCGAGCATGACGGGTTTGAGTTCGAGCACCGGCGTGATGCGCCCGGTGCGCCCGATCTTGAAATTGACCTTGCGTACTTCGGCCAGTGCTTGAGCAAAAGGATACTTCCAGGCAATTGCCCAATAGGGAGCGCGAGCCTGCCAGCGCTCGGCGGGTGGTCGTTGGCTCTGGCGCAATACCACGCCGTCAGTGGCAAAGGGCAGGGGCGAGCGATACCAGTGATCGCGCCATTTCTGAGCTGCAGCAAAATCGGTGACGGGGTGGCTGTACGGTTCAATTGTGGCGAAACCCAGCGTCGCCAACGTGGCGATTCGCTCGGGCAATTGCGCTGGGCCTTGGGGCCAGTCCCAAACGAACAATCCAACCCCGGAAGCTTGCTCGGCATCCAAAGATTTTCGCCCCATCAGGCCGGCGACGGTGGCGCGCGCGTTAACGCTGCCGGATCGAACTTGCACGTGTTCGTTCAGACGCCAGTAGAGTTCGCCCTGCACCAGCAAATCCAAGGGTTGTGACAGGCGTTGCGGGATGGCGCCGATTTTCTTCGCTGAGGCTGTCCAGTCCTGCCCGCTAACCCCGTCGCCACGGCTGATGGCTTGTTGCAAAACGCCCGCGCGATAAATCAGCGTCACGGCGACACCGTCGACTTTGGGTTGAATCCAGACATCCTTGCGATCATGTAGCCATGCACCCACGGCCTCATCTTTGTGGATTTTATCCAGACCGGTATGGGCGATAGGGTACGCGACCGAGCCTGCGGCTGTGCGCAAGGGATCGGGCGGCGAGGGCAGGTTGAAACACGCCCGCCATTCGTTCAATTGCGCAATGGATTGGTCGTAGAGTTCGTCGGCAATCAGTGAACGGCCTTCGCGGTGGTAGGCGTCGTCCCATTGGTTGATCTGTTTTTGCAGGGTGGTGATTTCGCGTTGGGCTTGGGGCCCGGGCCAGTTCGGGCAGGTGGCGTGGGCGCTGAATGTTGCGGGCATCAGCAGGACAATAAATAACAGGCGCAGCGTGGCAAGCATCGTGAGCGTCCTTGCTCGAGGGGAATGATTGAAGGTTAGAAGACGATGGTGAGTTCGGTAGGTGGGGTGTTTTGCGAGGTGTGTCTGGGCGGGATTTGATGTGGATCTTGCCGGCCTCTTCGCGGGCAAGCCCGGCTCCCACAGGGTTTTGGGTTGAATTCGACAACGTATTTCAGTCATAAAAAAGCCCCGCACGGTGCGAACCGTGCGGGGCTTTTTGTAACGCCGGGGAAAGTCTTACAGACCAGCAGCAGCGCGCAGGGCGTCGGCGCGGTCGGTTTTTTCCCAGGTGAACGTGGTGAAGGTGTCTTCGCCAACGGTCTTGGTCTCTGGCGTGCGACCGAAGTGGCCGTACGCTGCAGTTTCCTGGTACATCGGGTGCAGCAGATCGAGCATGGTGGTGATTGCGTATGGACGCAGGTCGAACACTTCACGCACCAGTTTGACGATCTTGTCGTCGCTGATCTTGCCGGTGCCGAAGGTGTTCAGCGAGATCGAAGTAGGCTGAGCCACGCCGATCGCGTAGGAAACCTGAATCTCGCAACGCTCGGCCAGGCCGGCAGCGACGATGTTCTTGGCAACGTACCGGCCAGCGTACGCAGCCGAACGGTCAACCTTCGATGGATCTTTACCGGAGAACGCGCCGCCGCCGTGACGGGCCATGCCGCCGTAGCTGTCGACGATGATCTTGCGACCGGTCAGACCGCAGTCACCTACCGGGCCGCCAATGATGAACTGGCCGGTCGGGTTGATGTGGAACTGGGTGTCTTTGCTCAGCAGTTCGGAAGGCAGCACGTGCTTGACGATCAGCTCCATCACGCCTTCGCGCAGGTCTTTGTACGACACTTCCGGGTTGTGCTGGGTCGACAGAACAACCGCGTCGATGCCGACAACCTTGCCGCCTTCGTAACGGCAAGTCACTTGCGACTTGGCGTCCGGGCGCAGCCAAGGCAGCAGACCCGATTTACGGGCTTCAGCCTGGCGCTGCACCAACTGGTGCGAGAAGGTGATCGGTGCAGGCATCAAAACGTCGGTTTCGTTACTGGCGTAGCCGAACATCAGGCCCTGGTCGCCGGCGCCCTGATCTTCAGGCTTGGCACGGTCAACACCCTGGTTGATGTCTGGGGACTGCTTGCCGATGATGTTCATCACGCCGCAGGTCGCGCCGTCGAAGCCGACGTCGGAGCTGTCATAGCCGATGTCGAGAATCACGTTACGCACGATCTCTTCCAGATCGACCCAGGCGCTGGTGGTCACTTCACCGGCAACGATGGCCACGCCAGTCTTGACCAGAGTTTCCACGGCAACGCGTGCGTGTTTGTCCTGGGTAATGATGGCGTCCAGCACCGCATCGGAAATCTGGTCGGCGATTTTGTCCGGATGTCCTTCAGACACGGACTCGGAGGTGAAGAGGGAGTATTCGCTCATCTCGATGTTTTCCTGAATTTACCGATGGTGAGTGTCGCCAGCCGGTCGCTGAAAGTGGCGAACCTGGATCTGGAAACCATTACGTAAGCCTACATAGAGGCTTTCCCCGGGAACGAGTCCCGCAGCGGTGGCCCAACGGGCCAAATCGTCCTGTTCAAACCCCAACCATAGATCACCGCAGGCCTCCCTGGCCCAACTCTGGTTGTGGCTACATAACTCTGTCACGAGCAGACTACCGCCCGGTTGCAGCAGGTCGGCCATGTGCTTGAGCGCATCGGCCGGCGCGGCGAAATGGTGCAAGACCATATTCAGTACAACGCAATCGGCTTGAAGGCTTGTGCCGTTCAATGCATCGGCCAATTGCAGGCTGACGTTAGCCAGCTGTTCACGTTCGCATACCTGGCGCGCCAGTTCGAGCATCGCCGGGCTGTTGTCCAGCGCGGTGACGGCGTGGAAGCGACGCGCCAGTTCCGGCAGAAAAGCACCATCGCCGGGGCCGACTTCAATGGCCGTGGCCGCACCATTGAAGTTCAGTTTGTCGAGCAGGGCCAGCACGCTGTCGCGGTACTGCGGCAGGCCGGCGATCAAGTCTTGCTGGGCGCGAAATTTCTCCGCGACCCGAGCGAAAAAGTCCTGACTGGCCGCGGCACGTTGGCCATGCACCTGTTCGATCCGCGCTTGCACGTCGTCAGGCAGGTCGAGGTTGTCGACTTCTTCTAACAATGCAGCGTGCAATTTGCCGCCAAGCAATTCGGTGTGGGGCAGGGCGCGGCGATAAAAAATCGCGTTGCCTTCGCGGCGCGTTGCCACCAGATCGGCCTGCGCCAACACTTTAAGGTGATGGCTCATGCCGGACTGACCGATGCCGAAAATCTGCGCCAGCTCCAGTACACCAAACGAATCGTTGGCCAGCGCGCGCAATACATTCAGCCGCAACGGATCGCCGCCGGCCTTGCACAGGGCCGCCAGCTCGTCGCAATCGTCATGGCGAATGGAAGGCACGCGTAAATTCATAGGGCCGCAGTCTAGTGACGGTGAGAATTCCTCGCAAGGGCAATATCAAAAAGTTTTGATATTGCTCGATCAATGGCGCTTTTTATTGCACTTCTAACCAAGCGGTTCACTCTACAAACGAACAGCGGAAAGGTTTCACCAGCCGAAACCGCCGTTAAGCATGGGAAAAACGCCTGCCGATGACTATCTATCATTGCCCCGAGGCGTCCCGGTGAGGGAAAATGCTCGCCTTTTTTCCGTTCCGATTATTCACCCTTAGTTTCAGAACCCCAGGAGATCAGCGATGCCTAGCCGTCGTGAGCGTGCCAACGCCATTCGTGCCCTCAGCATGGATGCCGTGCAAAAAGCCAACAGCGGCCATCCCGGTGCACCTATGGGTATGGCAGATATCGCCGAAGTGCTTTGGCGCGACTACCTCAAGCACAACCCGAGCAATCCATCGTTCGCCGATCGTGACCGCTTCGTGCTGTCCAACGGCCACGGCTCGATGTTGATCTACTCGCTGCTGCACCTGACCGGTTACGACCTGTCGATCGACGACCTCAAGCAGTTCCGTCAACTGCACAGCCGCACCCCGGGCCACCCGGAATTCGGTTACACCCCGGGCGTTGAAACCACCACTGGCCCGTTGGGTCAGGGTCTGGCCAACGCCGTCGGTTTCGCCCTGGCTGAAAAAGTCCTGGGCGCGCAGTTCAATCGTCCAGGCCACGACATCGTCGACCACCACACCTATGTGTTCCTGGGTGATGGCTGCATGATGGAAGGCATTTCCCACGAAGTCGCTTCCCTGGCCGGTACGTTGGGTCTGGGCAAGCTGATCGCTTTCTACGATGACAACGGCATCTCCATCGACGGCGAAGTCGAAGGCTGGTTCACCGATGACACCCCGAAGCGTTTCGAAGCCTACAACTGGCAAGTGATCCGCAACGTTGACGGTCACGACCCGGAAGAGATCAAGACTGCCATCGAAACCGCTCGCAAGAGCGCGCAGCCGACCCTTATCTGCTGCAAGACCACCATCGGTTTCGGCTCGCCGAACAAGCAGGGCAAAGAAGACTGCCACGGCGCCCCATTGGGTGACGCGGAAATCGCTCTGACCCGCAAGGCGCTGAACTGGAACTACGGCCCGTTCGAAATCCCGGCCGACATCTATGCCGAGTGGGATGCCAAGGAAAAAGGTCGCGCGGCCGAAGCCGAGTGGGATCAGCGTTTCGCTGCTTACTCCGCCGCGTTCCCGACCGAAGCCAACGAACTGATCCGTCGCTTGAGCGGTGAGCTGCCGGCTGACTTCTCCGAAAAAGCTTCGGCCTACATCGCTGAAGTCGCGGCCAAAGGCGAAACCATCGCCAGCCGTAAAGCCAGCCAGAACACCCTGAACGCCTTCGGCCCGCTGCTGCCGGAACTGCTTGGCGGCTCCGCTGACCTCGCCGGTTCCAACCTGACCCTGTGGAAAGGTTGCAAAGGCGTCAGCGCTGAAGATGCCAGCGGCAACTACATGTACTACGGCGTGCGCGAATTCGGCATGACCGCAATCATGAACGGCGTGACCCTGCACGGTGGTCTGGTGCCTTACGGCGCGACCTTCCTGATGTTCATGGAATACGCCCGCAACGCCGTGCGCATGTCCGCGCTGATGAAGAAGCAAGTCATCCACGTCTACACCCACGACTCCATCGGTCTGGGCGAAGACGGCCCGACGCACCAGCCGATCGAGCAGCTGACCAGCCTGCGTACCACACCGAACCTCGACACCTGGCGTCCAGCCGATGCCGTTGAATCGGCGGTGGCCTGGAAAAACGCTCTGGAGCGTAAGGACGGCCCTTCGGCGCTGATCTTCTCGCGTCAGAACCTGCAACACCAGGAACGCGATGCTGGCCAGATTGCCGCCATCAGCCGTGGCGGTTATGTACTGAAGGACTGCGCAGGCGAGCCTGAGCTGATCCTGATTTCGACCGGTTCGGAAGTGGGTCTGGCGGTTCAGGCTTACGACAAGCTGACCGAACAGGGCCGCAAAGTGCGCGTGGTTTCCATGCCGTGCACCAGCGTGTTCGACGCTCAGGACGCGGGCTACAAGCAGGACGTGCTGCCGTTGCAGGTTGGCGCGCGTATCGCGATCGAAGCGGCGCACGCCGATTTCTGGTTCAAGTACGTGGGTCTGGAAGGTCGCGTGATCGGCATGACCACTTACGGCGAATCGGCTCCGGCTTCGGCACTGTTCGAAGAGTTCGGCTTCACCCTGGAAAACATCCTGGGTCAGGCTGAAGAACTGCTGGAAGACTAAGCAGTACGAATGCGGTGGCCCCAGCCACCGCATTCCCCTGTAGGAGCTGCCGGAGGCTGCGATCTTTTGATCTTGATCTAAAAAAAACAGGATCAAAAGATCGCAGCCTTCGGCAGCTCCTACATGGGTTGTGTTGTAGCGAATACTATCGAGAACCCCATGCCTCAACCGCGTCCTTACAAAGTTGCACTCAACGGCTACGGCCGGATTGGTCGTTGCGTCTTGCGTGCGTTGTTTGAGCGAGGCGAGAAAGCCGGGTTTGAAATTGTCGCGATCAACGATCTGGCGGACATGGCCAGCATCGAATACCTGACACGCTTCGACTCCACCCACGGCCGTTTTCCCGGCGAAGTGCGAGTAGAAGGCGATTGTCTCTATATTAATGGCGACTGCGTGAAGGTTCTGCGCAGTGCCACCCCCGAAGGTATTGATTGGGCGTCGCTTGGCGTCGATCTGGTGCTTGAGTGTTCCGGTGCATACAGCACCCGCGAAGACGGCCAGCGCTTTCTCGACGCCGGCGCGCCACGCGTGTTGTTCTCGCAGCCGATGGCCAGCGAGGCGGATGTCGACGCCACCATCGTCTACGGCGTCAATCAGGATTGCCTGACCGGCGACGAACTGCTGGTGTCCAACGCCTCCTGCACCACCAACTGCGGCGTGCCGCTGTTGCGTCTGCTCGACAAGGCCATCGGCCTCGATTACGTGTCGATCACCACCATTCACTCGGCGATGAACGATCAGCCAGTGATCGACGCCTATCACCACGAAGACCTGCGTCGCACGCGCTCGGCGTTCCAGTCGGTGATCCCGGTGTCCACTGGTCTGGCGCGCGGGATCGAGCGTCTGCTGCCGGAACTTGCCGGGCGAATTCAAGCCAAAGCCGTACGCGTGCCGACGGTCAACGTGTCCTGCCTCGACATCACGATGCAGACCGCCACCGCGACCGACGCCAATGAGGTCAACCGGATCCTGCGCGAGGCCGCCACCAGTGGCCCGCTCAAAGGCCTGCTGGCGTATACCGAGTTGCCGCACGCCAGCTGTGATTTCAACCATGACCCACATTCGGCCATCGTCGATGCCAGTCAGACCCGTGTTTCCGGCCCCAAGCTGGTGAACATCCTGGCCTGGTTCGACAACGAATGGGGTTTTGCCAACCGAATGCTGGACGTTGCAGAACACTATCTGCAAACAGCCATTTCAAAAAAACCGTAGGAAGTGCGACCCATGACCGTGTTGAAGATGTCCGACCTCGATCTGCAAGGTAAGCGCGTATTGATCCGCGAAGACCTCAACGTCCCAGTCAAGGACGGTGTTGTCACCAGCGATGCGCGTATCCTGGCTTCGCTGCCGACCATCAAGCTGGCCCTGGAAAAAGGCGCGGCCGTGATGGTCTGTTCGCACCTTGGCCGTCCGACCGAAGGCGAGTTCTCCGCCGAGAACAGCCTCAAGCCTGTCGCTGACTACCTGAGCAAAGCGCTGGGCCGCGAAGTGCCGCTGGTGGCTGATTACCTCGGTGGCGTTGACGTCAAGGCTGGCGACATCGTGCTGTTCGAAAACGTGCGCTTCAACAAAGGCGAGAAAAAGAACGCTGACGAACTGGCCCAGCAATACGCCGCCCTGTGCGACGTGTTCGTGATGGACGCGTTCGGCACCGCTCACCGCGCCGAAGGTTCGACCCACGGCGTGGCCAAGTTCGCCAAAGTCGCCGCTGCTGGCCCACTGTTGGCCGCTGAACTGGATGCACTGGGCAAAGCCCTTGGCGCACCGGCTCAGCCGATGGCAGCCATCGTTGCCGGCTCCAAGGTGTCGACCAAACTCGACGTGCTGAACAGCCTGAGCCAGATCTGCAACCAGTTGATCGTCGGCGGCGGCATCGCCAACACCTTCCTCGCGGCGGCCGGTCACCCGGTGGGCAAGTCGCTGTACGAACCGGATCTGCTCGACACCGCGCGCGCCATCGCTGCCAAAGTCAGCGTGCCATTGCCGGTTGACGTGGTGGTTGCCAAAGAATTCGCCGAAACCGCAGAAGCCACCGTCAAGCTGATCGCTGACGTCGCTGCTGACGACATGATTCTGGACATCGGCCCGCAAACCGCAGCCAACTTCGCCGAACTGCTGAAATCGTCGAAAACCATTCTGTGGAACGGCCCGGTCGGCGTGTTTGAATTCGACCAGTTTGGCAACGGCACCAAAGTGCTGGCCCAAGCCATCGCGGAAAGTTCGGCGTTCTCCATTGCTGGCGGTGGCGACACCCTGGCCGCCATCGATAAATATGGCGTGGCTGAGCAAATCTCCTACATTTCCACCGGTGGTGGCGCGTTCCTCGAATTCGTCGAGGGCAAAGTGCTGCCAGCCGTTGAAGTCCTGGAAAGCCGGGCCAAGGCCTGAGGCCGCCCGTTTGGCCAGGCAAAGGAGTGTTTACATGGTCAAGTCGTTAGCGCTGTTGTTGCTGACCGGTACGCTGGCGGCCTGCGGGAGTAACCCGAAGGCCGAAGCTACGCCGGCGCCGAGCGAGTCGCAGAAGGGCTGTTATCAGGCCGACTGGCAGGCCGAAACCAACCCGGTGCTGAACAAGCGCTCGGGGCCGGACGGTCTGGACAAATACGAGACGCAAACCCCGGCCAAGGAACATGGTTGTCCTTGACGGGTCTGACTCTTTAACTCAGGGCTGGCGGCGTGCGCCGTCAGTCGAGGAACACGGATGAAAGGCTTGATCGCCATTGCGGCGTTGGCATTGTTGGGCGGTTGCGCGCAGTTGAACCTGTTTCAGTCGTCTGCCCCGGCGGATAACTGGACGACCTGGACCTGCGACAGCCAGGCCAAAGTGCTGTGGCGCTACGCCGATGCCGACAAGAAGGAAGTCGACGTTCGACTGGGCGGCGGTGATCAGGTCTATCGCCTGAAAGAAGAGCCGGGCGCTTCGGGCACGCTGTACAGCGACGGCATGCTGGCGTTTCACGTCAAGGGAGAGGAAGGCCTGGTGTACTGGGTCGCCACCAATGACCTGATCGGCCGCGGCTGCAAAGCCGAGTAATTGCAACACCTGTAGGAGCAGAGCTTGCTCGCGAAAGCGCTGGTTCAGCTTGCATCAACAGTGAATGTGCCAGCGCATTCGCGAGCAAGCTTTGCTCCTACAAGGGTTCTGCGCAGTTCTGAAGAATTGGCTTTATCGAATCACCAGACCGGGCCTCAACCCCCGATCTGCAATCACTTGAATAGCCGCCGCCGCTCCGGCAGGCTGGCACGATTAACGACCCTCAACCGGGAGAGACACACACAATGGCACTTATCAGCATGCGCCAGATGTTGGACCACGCAGCCGAATTCGGCTACGGCGTTCCAGCTTTCAACGTCAACAACCTTGAGCAGATGCGCGCCATCATGGAAGCCGCTGACAAGACTGACTCCCCGGTGATCGTTCAGGCTTCGGCCGGCGCTCGCAAATACGCCGGCGCACCATTCCTGCGTCACCTGATCCTGGCCGCGATCGAAGAGTTCCCGCACATCCCGGTGTGCATGCACCAGGATCACGGCACCAGCCCTGACGTCTGCCAGCGTTCGATCCAACTGGGCTTCAGCTCGGTAATGATGGACGGCTCGCTGGGCGAAGACGGCAAGACCCCGACCGACTACGATTACAACGTCCGCGTTACCCAACAAACCGTGGCCATGGCTCACGCCTGCGGCGTTTCGGTAGAAGGCGAGCTGGGCTGCCTGGGTTCGCTGGAAACCGGCATGGCCGGTGAAGAAGACGGTATCGGCGCCGAAGGCGTTCTGGATCACAGCCAAATGCTGACCGACCCGGAAGAAGCCGCTGACTTCGTCAAACGCACCCAGGTCGATGCCCTGGCCATCGCCATCGGCACCAGCCACGGCGCCTACAAGTTCACCAAGCCACCTACTGGCGACGTGCTGGCGATCGACCGTATCAAGGAAATCCACAAACGCATCCCGAACACCCACTTGGTAATGCACGGTTCCTCGTCGGTGCCACAAGAGTGGCTGGCGATCATCAACCAGTACGGCGGCGACATCAAAGAAACCTACGGCGTACCGGTTGAAGAAATCGTCGAAGGCATCAAATACGGCGTACGCAAAGTCAACATCGACACCGACCTGCGTCTGGCATCCACCGGTGCAATGCGTCGCCTGATGGCCACCAACCCGAGCGAATTCGACCCACGTAAATTCTTCGGCGCGACCGTGACCGCAATGCGTGATGTGTGTATCGCTCGTTATGAAGCGTTCGGTACTGCGGGCAATGCTTCGAAGATCAAACCGATCTCGCTGGAAGCGATGTATCAGCGTTATCTGAAAGGTGAGTTGAACGCTAAGGTTAACTAAGCGTTTGGTTTGACCTGTTGAAGAGAAACCCGCCGAGAGGCGGGTTTTTTGTTGGTTTTGAACGCGGCAACTTTACTACTTGAGTTTTGATGCGTATTAAGTTCGGCCGAGGCCAAAACCTTGATAAGTCCAAACACCATTGGGGCCTGCATAATTGCGGCCCCCACTTAAGGTATTAAAGTCCGACGTGTTAAATGTCCAGCTTTCGGCGTTTTCTCCGACAGTCCCGGTCAGCATCACAGTCGTGGTGGTTGCACCGATGGTTTGATGTCCCGTCAGTGTGCCTGTGGGGCCGCTGATGCTGGCAGTTGCTGTCACTGCTCCGCCGATGTCGTCACTGTAAGTTACGTAAAGGTAAATATTGGCTCCGCCGAAAGCGCCATAGTAGTTTCCAACTAGCTTGCCCATGATAAAAATCCTTTTTGTATAAGGTTTCTAGGTGAACCAGAATTGATGTTTGATTTTTAATTGCAGAGAGGAACTTAAACTATGCCTTTTTCTGTGTCGCCTGTCAGAGTTGACAGTTTTTAATAACTTTTCGCGATACTTGTGCAGTAATCAGGTGATCACCTGTGGGAGCGGGCTTGCTCGCGAAAGCGGTGGGTCATTCAGTATTAATGTTGGCTGACCTTCCGCCTTCGCGAGCAAGCCCGCTCCCACATTTGGATCGCATACAGTCTGCAAAGACTGGTTGGCTTTCAGGCCGTCATCGTTGGCAAGCCAACTCCCACCGGGGGGTGGGGCCTCGGTGGGTTATTTATCGTGATCAATATCCAGTTTGGTGAACGTCACCTGGCCGCCTTCGCTGGTGTAGCCGGTGTTGTCTTGCACGTAAACCCCGGCCTTGAAGTACAGCGGCTTATTCCGCCACGTTGCGCTGATCTGGGAATCCCATTGATAACCGGCCGCGCTCACGCCTAGCGCGCCGCCCGGGCTCAGGTGAATGAGGTAGTTGAACTCGTTATCCAGTTTGATCCCGGTGGCCAAGGTAATAACGCGGCTTTCTTTGTCATCCGGGTGCATGCGCACTTTGATCACGAGATTGCCGGTTTCAGTCTTGGTCTTGTACTGATATTCAAGTTTCACCATTGGCCGCTGGCTTTCATACGCATGAATCTGGCCTATGACGATTTTGCCGGAGCTCGGCACTTTGTTGACCGTGACGGTCGCGCGCAGCAAGTTGTCGGCGTCGGGGTAGTACCAGTTGCGCAGGGTGCCGTTGCTGTAGGTCTCGCGCAGTTCAGTGCGCGGATAAATGGCGTTTTCGGTTTTTGACCCGGTAACCGGTGACCAGAAGAACAAGGTGCCGGTGTCGGAATGGAAGTACTGATCCTTGAAGCCTTTTACCAGCTTCGAGGTTTCAACGGTGTATGGCGGGCTGCCGACGGGAACGCTGAGGTTCCAGGTTGCGAGATCGATCATGTCGGTTGTTCCACTCAGTTCATCCTGAACGCGGGTGCCAGAAGCTCTAGTCCGCGCCTTTTGGGGGCGGTCTTTATAAGCGTAGTGATGTTTTTTGTTAACGCCCGTTTGGCAGATGATTGACGTCAACATCCTGTCGAAATGCCATCTTTGCCGAATTCCGGGGGCTGTAGCGGTGACCGTTAGTCGGTAAATCGCAGCTTTGGCGAAATGATGGCCTGATGACAGCTACTGCTTTTACAGATCCCGGACTAGAGTGAACGCTCAGTATGTGTACGGTTTTTACCGGAACCGACCTGTAGTCCCGAGAAGAGAAGCAGCATGGAATGCGCGCAACCCCCGCCAGGTGAAGGCAACTCTGTCCTATTGATCGTTGATGATTACCCTGAAAACCTGATCAGCATGCGCGCGTTGCTGCAGCGTCAGGACTGGCAGGTCATCACCGCCGCCTCCGGTTTCGAGGCGCTCAGTCTGTTGCTGGAACACGACGTCGATCTGGTACTGCTCGATGTGCAGATGCCGGGTATGGACGGTTTCGAGGTCGCGCGGCTGATGCGCGGCAGTCAGCGTACGCGACTTACGCCAATTATTTTCCTCACCGCCAACGAGCAATCTCAGGATGCCGTGATCAAGGGTTACGCCAGCGGTGCAGTGGATTACCTGTTCAAACCGTTCGATCCACAGATTCTCAAGCCCAAGGTGCAGGCGTTGCTGGAACACCAGCGTAATCGCCGCGCCTTGCAGCGTTTGAGTCATGATCTGGAAGCGGCGCGAGCCTTTAATGCTTCGGTATTGGATAACGCTGCCGAAGGGATTTTGGTGGTGGGCGAGGACGGCGTGATCCGTTTTGCCAACCCGGCGATTTCCCGGCTGCTCAACGCGCCAGTAACGGAGCTGGAGGGTAAGGAGTTTCTCGACTACCTGCAGAAACCGCACATTCCCGTGTGGGCCGATTCCGAGTTTTATGCCGGCTACAAACGTGGGGAAACGCTAAGACTGCACGACGCTTTATTACGCACCGCGCCGGGCCAGCAGGTGCCGGTGGCGCTTTCATGTGCTGCGCTGCCGTCTGAGCAGCACGCGATGGTGGTGACCGTGCTGGACATGTCGGTCGTACGTCACCTTCATCAGCAACTGGAATTCCAAGCGGTTACCGATCCTTTGACCGGTTTGCTCAATCGCCGAGGTTTCTACCAGACCGTTGAAAACCTGCTGCTGCGTGGGGAGCGCAGCGACAGCAGTTGGGTGCTGCTGTATCTGGATCTCGATGGCTTCAAACGGGTCAACGACTCGCTGGGTCACGATGCCGGCGACCGCGTGTTGCGCTGGGTCTCTGAACAGTTGAAGGCTTGCTTGCGACCGTTCGATATCCTCGCGCGCATGGGCGGCGATGAATTCACCGCA
The DNA here is from genome assembly GCF_902706155.1 of Pseudomonas sp. 18058. Taxonomy (NCBI): domain Bacteria; kingdom Pseudomonadati; phylum Pseudomonadota; class Gammaproteobacteria; order Pseudomonadales; family Pseudomonadaceae; genus Pseudomonas; species Pseudomonas sp. 18058. Next base: position 5,939 of record NZ_CACSJY010000005.1, on the reverse strand, counting down.
CTGCTGGATCTGGAATTCCCTGAGCAAGCGGCAAAGATCGCCGAGAAACTCATCGAGCGCGTTTCCATCTGCCAGCAAATCGAAGGACTGGATATCGCCCTCGGCGCCAGTATCGGCATCGCGACGTTCCCGGACTGCGGCTCAAACCTCGACGGACTGCTGCGCGCCTCGGACATTGCCATGTACGAAGCCAAACGCGCCGGTCGTCAGCAATATCGCTTCTATGATCACGAAATGAATGGCCGCGCCCGTTCGCGCTTGATGCTTGAAGAGAGCGTGCGCACCGCCATCGAGAACCGTGATTTCAATCTGGTTTATCAGCCGCAAGTGGCCATCGATACTGGCCAGATCCGTGGGTTTGAAGCACTGCTGCGCTGGCAGCACCCGAGCGTTGGCGATGTCCCGCCGGGGCTGTTTTTGCCGTTGCTGGAAGAGGCGCGGTTGATCAGTCGGCTCGGCAGCTGGATTTATCATCGCGGCGCTGGTCAACGCAAAGCCTGGGAAGCCTTGTTCGCTGAAGATCTGGTGCTTGGTGTGAGTTTGAGCAACACCCAGTTCAGCATGCCGAACCTGGTCACTGAATTGCGTCAGGTCATGGAGCGCCATGCGCTGCAGCCTCGGCAACTGGAGGTTGAAGTCACCGAAGAAGCCTTGATGCAAAACCCTGACGAAACCCGCAAGCAACTGCGCTTGTTGCGCAATCTCGGTGTGCGGGTGGCACTGGATGATTTCGGTTCTGGCCCGTGTTCGCTGGCGCATCTGCGTGATCTGGAGCTGGACACACTCAAACTTGATCGCCATCTCATCGCTCGATTGCCGGACTCTGCACGCGACGCTTCGCTGGTGAGCACCGTGATCAACCTGTGCAAACAGTACGGTTTGCTGGTGATCGCCGAAGGGGTCGAAACCATCGAGCAATACCAATGGCTGCAGGCGCATGGCTGCGAGTACGTGCAAGGTTTCCTTGTCGCACGGCCATTGATCGCCGAAGACGCCGCCAGCTTCGCCGAGCCGTTCGACTGGAGCGCGCTGCCCGGTTGAATTCGCTACACTGGCGCACCTTTTTTTCGAACCGTGCCGCCCGTCCATGACCGTGTTGAAGTACCTCCAGGCCTATCCCGCGCAATTGCAGGATCAGGTGCGCCAACTGATCGCCGAAGGGCGTTTGGGCGATTACCTGAGCCAGCGTTATCCGGGGCGGCACGATGTGCAGAGCGACAAGGCGTTGTACAGCTACGCGCTGGATCTGAAGCAGGAATACCTGCGCAACGCCCCGGCTATCGACAAGGTGCTGTTCGACAACCGCCTCGACCTGACCCATCGCGCGCTCGGTCTACACACCACGGTGTCGCGGGTGCAGGGCGGCAAGCTCAAATCGAAGAAAGAAATTCGTATCGCCTCGTTGTTCAAGGACGCCGCGCCGGACTTTCTGAAAATGATCGTCGTGCACGAACTGGCGCACTTCAAAGAGTCGGATCACAACAAGGCGTTTTATAAATTGTGCGAGCACATGCTGCCGGGGTATCACCAGATCGAGTTTGATCTGCGCGTGTACCTGACGTGGCGGGATCTGTAGGAGCTGCCGCAGGCTGCGATCTTTTGATTTTCCAATTAATGGGCCCATGCATGGACGTCAGCAAGACCAAAAGCAGTTTCTATCGCCGCCTATACGTGGCGTACCTGATCGACAGCGGCCTGGCGCCGAGTGTGCCGACGCTGACCGAAGTGACCGGCATGCCCCGGCGCACGGCGCAGGACACGATCGCGGCGCTGGCGGATCTGGACATCATTTGTGAATTCGAGCAGGAAGAGGGCGCACGCAACCATGCCGGGCGTTATCGGATTCGCGAGTGGGGGGCGATTGATCGGGGGTGGATTGAGCGAAATTTGCGGCAGATAAAAGCGGTGCTGGAATATCCCTGAAAGTTGCTGTGCCTGAGCTGACGCCTTCGCGAGCAAGCCCGCTCCCACAGGGGAATGCATCCCAGGTGTGGGAGCGGGCTTGCTCGCGAAAGGGCCCTTAAGAGCGACGCATCCCGATATGCGGAATGTCATCCTCCAGATATTCCTCACCCGCCACCACAAACCCGTACTTGCCGTAATACCCCTGCAAATGCGCCTGCGCCGACAGATAGATCGGTATCGCTGGCCAGTTCTTCTCAGCCTGTTTCAACGCCTCTTCCAGCATCTCGTGGCCCAGGCCTTTACCGCGTCCCTCCGTTGAGGTCAGCACGCGGCCAATCACCACGTCACCGCCCTGGGATTCCGGATCCAGCAGGCGCAGGTAGGCGACCAGTTGATCATCGGCCCAACCCATCAAATGGCAGGTGTCGCCGGCCAGATCCTGACCATCCGGATCCAGGTAGGCACATTTCTGTTCGACCACGAACACTTCCGAGCGCAGCTTCAAAATGGCGTACAGCTGCTCCTTGCCCAGATCGCTGTGATGTTTGCAGATCCACTCGATATTCATTTGCCGACTCCTTGAACGTGTGTCCGGATACTAAGCGCCCACGCCTTTGATGTCTGCATGGCGTAAGAGTCTGTGACAAAGATCAAAATGCCATCATTCCTTTCTCGCGGTCGTCACGTCTTTGTGTAATCTGCTGGAGAGCGCTGTGCACTGGCTCCGTTGAGCTACTGTTAGTGCCTGGGTTTTGCCGGTAAGGGGCCTTGGGGTTTTGACTGAAAACAGGCCGGGCAGCCCGCCCGCTAAGGATTTTCAAGCATGCCGCGTGTGTATCGAGCCTTTGCGTTGATCGGACTGCTCCTGCTGGCTCAAACCGCTGCAGCGGACAAGCTGCGGCTGGTGTTTGATATCTGGCCGCCCTTTACCGACGACACGCTGGTCAATGGCGGTCTGGCCACCGACATCGTCAGCACCGCGCTGGCCCGCGCCGGATATGCCAGTGGCTACGAGCAAGTGCCGTGGGCGCGGGCGCTGATGGGGGTGGGCGAAGGGCGTTATGACGTGTTGGTCAACGCTTGGTACAACGAAGACCGCACCAGACTCGGGCAGTTTTCCGGCGAATATCTGCTCAACCGCATCCGCTTTCTCAAGCGCAAAGACACACCGCTCGACTACTCCAATCTGCAACAACTGCACACCTATCCGATTGCGGTGGTGCGCGGTTATGCCTATTCAGCGCCGTTCGATGCCGACACGGCGTTGCAAAAAGTCCCTGTGCATAACTTCGCCATGGCCGTGCGCATGCTCGCGGCGGATCGGGTCAAGTTGACGCTGGAAGATGAGTACGTGGCGAAGTATTACCTGGCGCGGGAATCAGCCAAGGTGCGCAACTCGGTGGAGTTTTTGCCCAAGCCGTTGAGTGAGAACAGCCTGCATATTTTGGTCAGCCTGAAGAATCCGCAGCATGCGCAGATTGTCGCGGGGTTTGATAAGGCGATTGCGGCGATGAAGGCGGATGGGAGTTATGAGCGGATGCTGCGCCAGCATGGGATGTGAGTTTTTGATCCCGGAGTAGTGTTGTTGCTGATGGCCTCTTCGCGAGCAAGCCCGCTCCCACATTTAAACCGCATTCCAACTGTGGGAGCGGGCTTGCTCGCGAAGGCGTCTGGTCAGCCAGCACTAACCTCACTGGTATCCTTGATCAGATGCGCCGCCAAAGTGCGCAACGGCCCCAACTGCCGGCAAATCAGCGCCAATTGCGTCTGCACCAACCGCTGCCCTTCATCAATCTCATCGGCCATCTGCTCCAGCTCATTGGCCAGCGCTTCTTCTTCATCACTCTGAATCGCAATCGGCTGCTTGCTCGCCAGCCCTTGAGCAATTTCATCAATGCTCGCCGCCAGCTTCACTCCGGCGCCATCGATCAACTGCTCGCGCACCTCAGCCGGCAGCTGTGTCTCGCGATGCGCGCCCAGGCCTGACAGATAACTCAGCAACGTGTGCGACAGCACCAGAAAGCGGAAACCGACATCCGCTTCCTTTCTGAAATGCCCCGGCTCCATGAGCATGTTCGCCAGCGTCGTCGACAACGCGGCATCGGCGTTGTGCGCATTGCGCCGGGCCAGACGATAAGCGAGGTCGTCGCTTTTGCCGGCGGCGTATTGCTGCATGATCTGCCGCAGATAGATGCTGTTGCAGGTCAGGGTGTTGGCCAGCACTTTGTTCAGGCGTCGACCCTGCCAGTCCGGCAGGAACAGGAACACCGCGAGCCCCGCAATCAAGCTGCCGAGCAAGGTATCGAACAGCCGTGGCAGGAACAGCCCGTAACCGTCGCCGACCTGATTGAAGCAGAACAGCACCATGATGGTGATCGCGGCGGTCGCCAAGGTGTAGCGGGTGGTGCGGTTGGTGAAGAACACCACGCCGGCAGCGATGGCGAAACACGATTGCACCAACGGGTTCGGGAACAGATCGAACAGCGCCCACGCCACGGTCAGGCCGATGGCGGTGCCGAAAATCCGCTGACCGAGTTTGCGCCGCGTCGCGCCGTAGTTCGGCTGGCAGACGAACAGCGTGGTGAGAATGATCCAATAGCCTTGCGACGGGTGAATCAAATGCACCATGCCGTAGCCGATACTCAGTGCCAATGGCAGGCGCAGGGCATGACGGAACAGCAGCGACGTCGGCGTCAGTTGTGTGCGCAGGCGAATCCAGACGTCTTTGAAATTGCGTGGTGAACGGTCGAGCAGGCTGCTATCAGTCGCGTCAGCCAAGGCATCGGGATTGCTCGCGTCGCTGAGCAAGCGGTCGAGGGTGCCGAGGTTGGCCGCCAGTGCGCGCAGCGAGCGCAGTAGCCCGCGCCAGGCCGGATTGCTCTGGATGCGCAGGTGTTCGAGGGACGCGTCGAGGTCGCTGAGGGCTTCGGCGAAACTGGCGTCGTAGATGAACGGCTGACGCAACTGGATCGACTCGGCCAGCGCTCGGCAGGCTTTGCCTTGCTGGCGCAACAGGCGTTGGCAGCGGAACAGCACGTCGCTGTGGAAAAACGCATCAGCGAGGGCGTTGTACGGATAGTGCGAAGAGCTGGCGCGTTCGTGAATGTCCTGCGCGAGGAAGTACAGCTTCAAGTAGCGGCTGACTTTCGAGCCGGGGCGACCGTTGCCGACCCGGTGCAGGATGATTTCTTTGGCACTGTTCAGCGCCGCCACCACGCGACCGTTTTGCTGGGCCAGTTCCAAGCGTCGCGCTTCGACGTCCATCTGCCTAATCGGCTCGAACAGCGAGGATTTCAGCTTCAGGTAAAAGCCCAGTTCGCGGAACAGTCGCGCCAGACTTTGCTGCACCGGCTGATTGGAAAACAGCGCCTGCCACAACACCGAGAGCAAGCCGTACCACGCAGCACCGGCGACCAGCAGCATCGGTTCGTGCCAGAAATCGGTGACCGCGCCACCGCGCTGATCCACGCCGATCATCGTGTACACGGACAGAATCAGCGTCGCCGAAGCAATCGCCCCATAACGCTCGCCGAGCGCACCGAGCATGGTCAGGCCGAAACTCGCCAGCGCCAGGGCAATGGCAAACACGATGGGGTAGGGGAAGAGCAATTCCACCGACAGCGCGGCGATGCTGAAACACACCAGCGTCACGGCGAGGGCGTTGAGGCGGCCCTGCCAACTGTCGTCGGTTTCGGCCAGGGCGCTGGCGATGATGCCGAGGAACAACGGGATCAACAGGCCCATTTCATCCTGATACCAACACAGCGCCATGCTGCCGGTCAGGGCGATGAACACCCGCACGCTGTAGCTGAATTTATCCAGCGCCCACAGGCGCCGCAAAGACTGACGAAACGAGGTCGAGGACATGAAGTGCGAAGGCCTTCCGAGGCGATGCCGCTAAATTGAGCCAGTAATGACGCCGACGCAATGGCGGCGATCACATCTGACAGCAAAAAGTGTTCCTTACTGCATCACACAGAACAAATGTGGGAGCGGGCTTGCTCGCGAATGCGGTGTGTCATTCAACATCATCG